>DFEQ01000046.1:0-1476 GCA_002368735.1 Christensenella sp. UBA3798 | reverse complement strand
GAACACGTCTTCAACAGGCATAAGGAAAGGCTGGTCGGTAGCACGCTTGGGGTCGGGGATGTAGGTGTCGAGGGTGTCGAGGAGCTCTTGGATCGGGCCGAAAGCGGGATCGTCGAACTTGCCTGCAACGCCTGCCTGCATCGCCATAAGAGCGGAGCCGCGGATGATGGGGGTGGTGTCGCCGGGGAACTCGTACTTGTTGAGGATGTCACGGACTTCCATATCAACGAGCTCGAGGAGCTCCTCGTCATCGACCTGGTCGCACTTGTTGAGGAAGACGACGATGTAGGGCACGCCGACCTGACGAGCGAGAAGAACGTGCTCGCGGGTCTGGGGCATGGGACCGTCGGTAGCAGCCACGACGAGGATAGCGCCGTCCATCTGCGCCGCACCGGTGATCATGTTCTTAACATAGTCCGCGTGTCCGGGGCAGTCAACGTGCGCATAGTGTCTCTTGTCGGTCTGATACTCAACGTGCGCGGTGTTGATTGTGATACCACGTGCCTTCTCTTCGGGAGCCTTGTCGATCTCGTCATACTTCATCGCCGCCGCTTTACCCTTGTTAGCACAGTACATCGTGATAGCTGCTGTCAAGGTCGTCTTGCCGTGGTCAACGTGACCAATGGTACCGACGTTAACGTGCACTTTGCTTTTGTCAAATTTTTCCTTTGCCATTGTTAATATTCCTCCTATAAATCTTTAACAATATTATTTTTGAAGCAGCTATCCGCTGCAACTTAACATAATTATACTACTTTACTCTGAACTTTGCAACAACACTTTCGGGCGCAAGATCATAATGTTTGAAAGCCATCACGAAATTGCCGCGACCCGCAGTAGCGCTGCGGAGCGTGGTTGCATAGCCGAACATTTCGCCAAGCGGTACTTCCGCCTCGACGTTTTGGATGTTGCCGTCCGACTCCATCGCCTTGATCTTGCCGCGGCGCTTGGAGATGGTGTTCATCACTTCGCCGAGATACTCCTCGGGAACGGTGATGTTGACCTGAGCGATAGGCTCGAGAAGCGAGGTGCCGACCTTCTCCATCGCGGCCTTCAAAGCCATGGAACCTGCGATCTTAAAGGCAAGTTCGGAGGAGTCGACCTCGTGGTAGCTACCATCGTAGATGCTCACGTGGAAGTCGAGTATCTCGTAACCGAAGAGACCGGTCTTGGAAGCCTCGCGGATACCGTCCATGACGGCGGGCAAGTATTCCTTGGGGATGGAGCCGCCGACAGTGTTGTCCTCGATGATGAGACCGCTGCCCGGTTCACCCGGCGTGACCTTGATCTTACAGTGACCGTACTGACCGTGACCACCGCTCTGCTTGATGTGCTTACCTTCGACGTCGCAGGCGCCCTTGAAGCGCTCTCTGTAAGCGACCTCGGGCTTACCGATATTCGCTTCGACGTGGAACTCACGCACCAAACGGTCCATGATGATCTCGAGGTGCAACTCACCCATACCGGCGATGATGG
>DFEQ01000004.1 GCA_002368735.1 Christensenella sp. UBA3798 | reverse complement strand
CGTCTCTGCACCACTCTCCGCCCTCGCACGAAGGGGAAAGAAGGGTTATGCACCACTCTCCGCCCTCGCAGCATGGCGTATAAGGCGGCATATACTTCGCTACCGTTTCAAAAAGGGGCAGTTACGTACACTGGGGTACGCGCCTGCCCCTTTTTTTACGGAGCGCTCGTCTCTACCACCTTCTCCGCCCTCGCACGAAGGAGGGGCTTTTGCTTTGGAGCCCATTTCCGCTCCCTGAATAAGGATCGTTTTCGGGATGATTTGGAGCGATAGCGACACCATAACTCGCCAAAGGCGAACTTCACTATGAGCAAAGCGAATAACTTCATTGCGCATTTGTGCGCAACTTCACTCCGCGAAGCGGAACTTCACTTTTTTATCCGCAACGCGAGTCTTTGACTTGCAATTCACGTGCCGTAGGCGCGATTCACGGCGAAGCCAATTCACGCCGCGACTGCGCGGCAATTCACCGAATTGAAAAAAGTTTTATAAAAACTTTTTCAGCGCCTCAACGCTTCCCGAGAAGAAGGCGAGGATATCGCCGGCGAGGGTGGAGGTCTCGTCGCTGACCGAGATGGCGTTTTCATTCAGCGAGCGGGTCAGGTCGGTGATGCCCATATTGGTGCCTTTGATGAGCTTTTCGGCGATGTTGCTGTTGCTCTTGTCCCCAAAGATGGAGAGTTTGACCATCTTCTTTTGCCACTTCTGTTTGAAGGAGCCGTAGATCTCGGGGTCCACGTCCAGCTGTTTCATGCGGTCGCTGACTCGCTCGGTCAGGGCGGCGTATTCCCCCATCTGTTGCTTGACGTAGTGGTTGAGTTCGCCCACAGCCGTCTTTTCCACCACGTCCAGGGACTGCATTCCCAGCAGCAAGGCTTTCATGCATTCGTTCAAGAGTTCCTCTTCGTTTTCGGCAAAGATACGTTTGTTTCTGTTTTCCGCGATAGCGTCCATATTGTTTCCCTCCTCTTTGTCGAAGAGTATGGACAAAGGCGCGACTTTTCAGACCGATGGAAAGAGGGAAGTTTCGAGGGAGCGATATCGGGAATCAACCAAAAAACGACTTTTTCGACAAACGCGGCGGTTTTTCTTCTTAGCGTGGGCGGTAAAATGCCTTTATGAAAAGGATACTACTGCGCTTTTGTACCGAGATCGTCGTGTGCTTTATCTTGACTTTCCTCCTCTCCTCCGTCCGCTTTGGGGCGGGGCTCTCCCCCTTTTACGGCGGCGCCTATCTGACGATGCTCGCGATGGGCGGGAACTTCCTTTCGCTCTCTGCCGCCTACGCGCTCGCGCGGTTTGCCGAGGGGCGTGCTTGGCGCGTTCTTTTGCAGGGAGCCTTCCTCGTCCTCGGGGCGGGTTTGCCGCAGCTCGTCTCGCTGATAAAGCGGCGTCGAATTCATCCCTTTTATACGGTGATATGCGCATTTTTCGCCGAAATACCCACGATGTTTTTTCTGCCTGCGGCGTCTTGGCTCATTTTCCTTGCAAGCAGTGCGCTCTCCTGTTTATTCACTTTTTTCCTCTTTCCCTTATTCACCAAGATACAGAAAGGGGCGCTCCTCTTCGCCGAGTGGGAGGTCTTCGTGACCTCGGTCGCTTGCTTTGCCCTCGGGGCGGGGGCGTATGCGGTGGAATTCTTCGGGCTCAGACCCTACTATCTGCTCCTCGCCTTCCTTCTCCCCGTTTCGGAAACCCTATTAGCAGGCGGGGCGCTCCCCTTATCCTTTTCCCTCGGCGCGGCGGCACTTTCCTCTACGCCCGCCCCCGTACTTGCCGCCGCTATCGCCTGCGTGGCTTGCGAAGCGCTTCGCGGCAAAAAGGGGGTCACCGCCTTTGTGCTCCTCGTGGCGGAGGGGGCGGTCTATCTCCTCTTTGGAGAGCGCTATTCCCTTTTGAACTTCCTCTTCCTCTTCTCGGGAGCCTTCGTCGCCGCATTCCTTCCCGACGTCTTTTATCGTAAGTGCGGCGCCGTCCTCGGCAGGGGGGAGAGGAGCGCCCCGCACGCCTTAGTCAATCGGGCGCGGCTGGAGATCGTGGGCAAACTCGGATACGTGGGCGAAGCGCTGCGAAAGACCTCCGAGAGCTTGTGCGAGCTCGGATTGGAGGGCGGGGAACAGGAGGCTGCGGAGCGGCTGTCGGAGGACTTTGCCCGCTCGCTGTGCGAAGGGTGCGCGGGACTGCGTGACTGCGCGGCGCAGGGCGGCGGGAGTACGGCGCCCCTCTTCCAAGGGGCGATAGAGCGCGCTCTTATAAACGGGCAAGCGACGATATGCGACCTTCCGACCTATCTCAACGGCAATTGTCGCAAGGTAAAGTCTGTCTTGGAGGCGTTGAACGAGGCGGCGGAGTTTTACCGCGAAGAGAGGGATAGGTGCGCCCTTAGGACGGAGGAACGAGAGCGACTCGCCGGGGAGGCGGCAGGCATCGCGGGCGTCCTCGACGTGCTTCGCCGCGACCTCAGGCGCGCGGTGAGTTTTGACGGCAAGCGCGAAAAGCGCATCCTCGCCGAGCTCAGAGGGGAGGGCATCCCCGTCAGCGACGCAATGATCGTGGACGGAGAGGGCGTCGTTTCGGTGGCGGTGACGGTGGAGGAAGAGGACGCGGCGGGTAATAAGGTCGTCGAGGCGCTCTCGCGCGCGATGGATATGCCCCTCCTCCCCGAGGGAATCACGCGGATCGGCGCGGGTGCCGTAGCGGCGTTTTACCGTTCGGCGCCACCCTTTGACGCCGTGGTGGGTCAAGCCGTCCGCATCAAGGAAGGCAGCGACGCTTGCGGGGACAATAGGAGCGTGACCCGCCTCAGCGGCGATAGGATAATGATAGCGCTTTCGGACGGTATGGGGAGCGGCGAAAGGGCGGGGAACGGCAGCAGCGCGGCGATATCCCTCGTGGAGAACTTTTATCGGACGGGAGTGGATGAAAAGACGGTGCTCCCCTTGATAAATAATCTCTTGACCATGCGCAACGACGGCTCCTTCCAGACCCTCGATATGTGCGTGGTTGATCTGAGGACGGCGGAAGCCGACTTTATCAAGCTCTCCGCGCCCGAATCGGTCATCAAGCGAAAGGTCGGGTGCGAGGTGGTGGAAGGGGGCGCGCTCCCCCTCGGCATCCTTAGGGAGGTCAAGCCCAGCATCTCGCGCAAAAAGCTGTCGTCGGGGGACGTCGTGGTGCTTGCCACCGACGGGGTGACGGACGCCATCGGCGCGGACGGCATGATGCGGGTGGCGGAGAGCGGCAAGAGCAATAACCCGCAGACCATCGCGGACAATATCGTCCGGGACGCTTCCTTCGTGTCGCAGGCGGACGATCAGACCGTCGTAGCCCTGCGCCTTTTTCGCCGCGTAGGATAGTTTATGCAAGCTGACGCTTGATGATATGCAGCACTGCGTGCTGATGATATGCACGCTATCGCTTGATGATATGCAGCACTGCGTGCTGATGATATGCAAGCTTGCGCTTGATGGTTGGGTCGTTGGCTGCGAATAGTGCCGACGAGAACATAATCGAAAAGTGCGAAGATACGCGCAAAGTGAGCGACGCACTCGGCGAAAAACTTGAAAAACGTTCAGGCTGAACTTGTTCACTATCCTTAAAGGACTCGCCGCACATTTCCCCCTTTGTAGCCTTTGACCCGCGGAGCTTTGCTCCTCGTATCACGAGATGTTACGCAGTTATTGTCTCGATGCGCTTTACTTAATTCTTTTATTTCCTCGCAAAGCGAGCTCCGATCAAAAAGCGTTTAGGGGTTTGGGGGAATCGCAACCCCCACCTTCTTTTGGGTACTTTTCTTCAAAA
>DFEQ01000071.1:6012-6512 GCA_002368735.1 Christensenella sp. UBA3798 | reverse complement strand
GCGCCTCCGGGCTACGTAGGCTACGATGAGGGCGGACAGCTGACGGAAGCCGTGCGCCGCAAACCTTATTCTGTGGTGCTGTTCGACGAAGTGGAAAAAGCGCATCCCGACGTCTTCAACGTGCTTCTGCAAGTCTTGGACGACGGGCGCATCACCGATAGCCAAGGACGCACGGTGGATTTCAAAAACACGATCTTGATCTTGACCAGCAACCTCGGATCGGACGTCATCCTCGACGGCATAGACCAATCGGGTGAAATTTCTTCGGAAGCTCGTGAATCCGTCAGCGGATTGCTCAAACGCAGTTTCCGCCCCGAGTTCCTGAATCGTTTGGATGAGATCGTCTTCTACAAACCGCTGACGCAGGACAATATCCGAGGTATCGTGGATCTGCTGATCGCCGATCTCAAACATCGTTTGAGCGAAAAGCAACTGGATGTGGAAATCACGCCCGCTGCCAAAGATAAGATCATCCGCGAAGGCTACGATCCCATCTATGG
>DFEQ01000071.1:0-5842 GCA_002368735.1 Christensenella sp. UBA3798 | reverse complement strand
CCGAGACGACGTTGGTCGTGGACGTTGAAAACGATAAGCTTTGCGTAACGCAACGCCGCTCTTAAAATCTAACGTAAAGAAGGAATCGCTCATTGCGGCGGTTCCTTTTTTTTCACTCATCTGGATTTCATTGCAGTCACGATCAATGGTAACAGGATCCGAATCCTTTTTGTTGACCGTCCAAAGCTGCTAAATTAGTAGCCGGATTTTAGCCACGAATGGAAATGCACGAAAAATGCAGAGAAACTGCGTTTAGTCGGGAATAGGGAGAATAATAACTTGGCTAGGGACAGAAGGCTAGGGTTCAAACCCCTATGGTGCACCAATTTATGGGAGAAATGAAATATACTTGCATAATGTTAGAATTCCCAGAAGTAAGTTGACCTAGGTTGTTTTTGGGGGGGGATTGCGAATTAAAGTTTATGATGAAGAAATGAATCACAAATCATTCTGCATGGGTTGGTTACTATTTATACTTGATATAAAGTCACCGTTTTTCTTTATTTAACTTGTATATTCGGAACAATAACGGAATGGTCGACGCTTGTCGGCCTTTTTCGCAACAATAGGGCTCGATAGTTGCCTTTTTCTTCAATAGACTATATAATTAAACCTGTATTTTATATCACTAAGGGGACAATGCGGCAGATGAAGTGGCTGAGCGACGCGATAAACTTTATCAACGACAATATTTTGTGGGGGATCCCGATGATCGTCGCGATCCTCGCTACCGGGATATTCATCACCATCAGGACGAGATTTTTGCAGGTCAGGAAGTTCGGCACCGCCTTCTCTTCCACTTTCCTTCCCATGTTCAAATCAATGGGGAAGGAGAAGGATAAAAGCAAGAACAAAAAGACAGTTTCGCAGTTCGAGGCATTCTCCGCCGCGATATCGGGCACGGTCGGCACGGGCAACATGGTGGGCGTCGCCACCGCGCTCATCGCGGGCGGTCCCGGCGCGATCTTTTGGATGTGGGTATCCGCCTTTTTCGGCCTCGTGACCAATTATTCCGAGAACGTCCTCGGCTTGTACTACAGAAAGAAGGATAAGAAGGGCGAGATGTGCGGCGGCCCGATGTACTACATCTCCAACGGGCTGAAGCTGAAGTGGCTCGCGCTGATCTTTGCCTTCTGCTGCGCCTTGGCTGCCGTAGGTATGGGAATGGTGCAGGCGAACTCCATCTCGGGCACGATGCAAAACTCCATCTCGGGCGAAGGCTCCACGGTAGTAGCCGTCATTACGGGCGTCGTCATCGTCATCCTCACCGCCTTCATCGTCGTGGGCGGCATCAAGCGCATAGGTAAGGTGGCGTCCTATATCGTCCCCTTCATGGCGCTGCTCTTCATCATCATGTCCATCATCATCCTGGGCATCAATATCACCGCGGTGCCCACGGCATTCGGACTCATCTTCTCAAACGCTTTCTCCTTCCGCTCGGTCTCGGGCGGTTTCCTGGGCTACGTGATCATGAGGGGGATGCGCTTCGGCTTTGCGCGCGGTATCTTCTCCAACGAAGCGGGTCTCGGCTCCTCGGTCATCGCGCACTCCGCCTCCGAGACCAAGGAACCCGTCAAGCAGGGGCTGTGGGGCATTATGGAGGTATTTATCGATACCTTTATCGTGTGTACCTTGACGGCGCTCTCGCTTTTGACCGTGTGCGTCACGTCGGGCGCGTACGACTTTACCGATATCGCGGGCAACGTCGCAAGCAGCCTCTCGGGCAGTGCGATCGCGCCTTTCGCTTTCACCGAGACCTTCGGCACCTTCGGGCAGGTGATATTCTCTATCATTCTCCCGCTCTTTGCCTTCACGACCATCCTCGCCTGGGCGTATTACGGCGAAAAAGCCGTACAATACCTCTTTGGCAAGAAGGGGGACGTGGCGGCGC
The DNA here is from genome assembly GCA_002368735.1 of Christensenella sp. UBA3798. Classification (GTDB taxonomy): domain Bacteria; phylum Bacillota; class Clostridia; order Christensenellales; family CAG-1252; genus CAG-1252. Next base: position 3,951 of record DFEQ01000071.1, on the reverse strand, counting down.
TCGTCTTCAAGATACTCTACGTCGCTCTTTTGTTCGTCGGCGCGATGGTGAAGTCGGATTTCGTGTGGGCTCTGGACGATATGTTCAACGCGATGATGGCGCTCCCCAACCTGGTGGCGCTCTTCTTCCTCAGTAAGCAGATCGTCGAGATAACCAAAAACTATTTCGCCAGGAAGAAAGGCGCGCCCATCACGCCTATGCTTTCGGCGTACGATGACATGAACAGTGAGCTCATCAAGGAGATGAACGAGCAAGGGGAGTGATAGGGACTCGTAGGGACGAAAAGTTTCTTCCCGCACCCACCTACGCGCAGTCGCCTAGCTGCATTCAGATAAAAAGGAGAGGGCGAAATGGAATACAAGGTTTTTGAAGACAAGGTGCTCGTGCGTCTGGATAAAGGGGACGAGATAGTAAGTAGCCTCCTTGCCGTGGCAAAGGAGCAGGACTTGACCCTTGCCTCGGTTGCGGGCATCGGGGCGACGGATGACTTTGAAATAGGAGTTTTTGACCTTTCACGTTCCGATTACGAGCACGTGCGCTTTTATGGCAATCACGAGATCGTCTCTTTGGTCGGCAACCTGACCACCAAGGAGGGCGCGCCCTATATCCACCTGCACATCTCCTGCGCAGGCGAGGGGGGAAAGATCGTCGGAGGACACCTCTTTAGCGCAAAGATATCCCTGACGGCGGAGATCTTTCTCCTTAAGGCAGCGGGCAGCGCCGACCGCCTGCGCGACGAAACGCTCGGCATCAACAAGATCCGTTTTGAATGAGTAACGTCACAAGATTTGTGAAAAAGCGTTTTTGATAGAGCTGATTACATAGCGCAATTTTGTTGAAGTGTTGCACTTGAAAGTAGAATTCACCGTAAAACCAAAAAATGTCGGATATATCCGACATTTTGGTGGGCAATAAGGGACTCGAACCCCTGACTTCCTCCATGTGACGGAGGCACTCTACCAACTGAGTCAATTGCCCGTTATGGTCTGAGTGAGAAGATTTGAACTTCCGGCCTCTTGAACCCCATTCAAGCGCGCTACCAAACTGCGCCACACCCAGATATATACGATGTATTAAGTTGTATGACTATCCGCTTTGCTCCGGTGTTTGGGAGCGCGCTGCGCGCATATGGCGAAGCCCATGCTGCAGGTTGCTTAAGCGAGACGTCTGTCTATCACAGGTTTTGACCCCATTCGGTGAACTGCACTATTGCATACCAAACTGCGCCACACCCAGATACTAAACAGTGTATTAAGTTGTATGACCGCACGCTTTTCCGGTGCTGAAAAACAGCGCTCAACGGTCGAACATAAAAATTGTATCACTTATCAAAAAAGATTTCAACTGTTTTTTGTCCTTTTTTACACCTATCTTTGCCAAATCGCCGAAAAACATGCTTCGTTGTAGCAAAAGAAATGTTTGACTTTGCCCCATCGCTATGATAAAATACCTCAAGAATGGAATCATAGCTCAGCTGGTAGAGCATATGCCTTACAAGCATAGGGTCACAGGTTCGAGCCCTGTTGGTTCCACCAAAAAATGCTTGGCGCTCGTCAAGCATTTTTTTTATCCAAACCGAAGCGAAGCGAGGTTTGGTATATCATCAAGGGTTTAATCCTTGTATATCATCACGGCGTAGCCGTGTATAAAGCCTCCATTCGCTTCGGCTTGATGATATACAGCGCCTGTTGCGCTGATGATATACGCGATTCGTGATCGTGATGATATGCAGGCTTTAGCGTGATTTTTCAGATTACAAAACAAGGGACGAGAACCGAGAACGTAAAGAAAAAAGCGCCTTGAACGGGCGCTTTTTCCGGTGCGTCAGTACGACCAGCGGCTGGGTATCTTGGGATGCGGCTCGTACAGTTTGGCGTAGGTAAATCGCGAGGCGGTGAAGGACTCCATCGTAAGCGGAGTGCACTCTTCCAGCCCGTTGCCGTCCAAAAAGTCTCGGAAGGCGCCTTGCTTTGCGCACACGTAGCTCCTGATGAACTGCGACATGATCAAAGGCATATACAGGCGCTTGATATACATCTGTCCCGGCTTGATGAGGTCCAGGGCGCTGACGGGTACGAGGGGGGCTTCCCGGATGGAATGGTCTTGCGGATTGAGCTTTGAGTTAAGGGTGGGGATGAAGTGCTTGCCGCATTCGTCCGAGAAGAGCACCTTGGTATCGCGGTTTTGCGCGCCGAGGAAGATCTGCGCGTTGCAGTTGTCGCGCACGATGACGGAGCGCTCCTTTCCGTATACGAGGTCGATCTGCTTATAAGACTGCACGACCAAATGGAACCATATATTGCGCGAGCGGGAGGTGGATATCTTGTTTTCTAGGTCTTTTATCTCGGGGATATTGCCGAATTCGTCCAGCAGGAAGTGCAGGGCGCGGGGATTCTTGCTCTTTTCCGCGCGTTCGACCATTTGGCGATAGACCCAGTCGATGAATAGACCTGCTATCAAAAAGTCGCTCTTTTCATAGTCGCGCGTGATGAGGAAGATGGCGAATGGCTTGTTGTCCGAGTTCTCCAAGCGGATGGTATTGTCGGTGGTCAAGGCGAAGATGTGCCCTTGGAACCAGTCTTTGATGGAGTCGTCGAACACGCCGCAGTAGCTGCGCATCGTATTGGGCGCATTGCCAAGCGCCGTCGCCATCAGCATCTTGGGCTTTTCGGTCTTGCCTGTGAGTAGGACGTGATTATCCAACGTGACGTGCGTTTCGTCCTTGTTGAGGATGGGGGTCTTGAGGGCGATATAGTATTGTTGCATGGTGCGGAAGTTCATCATATCGCGGGTGAATCCGGAGGAGGGGTTCGCCGCATCCTCCAGCATACATTGGATGATGCCCTTCAAGAGGTCTTGGGCGCCATATTCCCAGGATTTGTCGGTGCTGCTTTGCACCTTTATCATCATGTTGGCGAGCTGATTGGTAAGGCTGTCGATATTCGCCTCCAAGAAGTCCCTTTCAAAGGCGATGTATTTTTTGTAGGCGGATTCATTGGGGAAGGCGCATCCCGCGTGCTCGATATAGGTGTCGCCGCGGAAGCTCTCGGGACTGCCCACACGCTTGAGTCCCGGCTTGACGGGTCCGGTGTGCACCTTGCGGTCCTTTTCCAGAGCGAGGATGCGCATCTTGGTATCGTATACCTCCAGGAGGGGGTTCCAGCGGTCGGAGCGAATGGGGGCTTTAAAGTTGAGCACGAATATCTCGTAGCCTTGCTCTTTCAGGTGCTTCGCGTTCCTGTCGAAGAGCTCGCCCTTGGGGTCGGTCAGAAAGAGGTTGGGCTTGTTCTTTTGCGAGGAGATCGCCCTGAGCTGCGGCTCCACGCACCCCGTCGTCTTGCCGCTGCCCGTCGTGCCGACGTAGAGTTCGTGCGAGTAGGGGAGATAGTGGAAGCGCAGGCGACAAGCCTTCTTCTTGCTTTCCGAAAGTTCGTTGAAACGGTCGACGGGATAGACCTCGCCATTAGGCGAGACGTAATCGCTGGCGATGGGATAGCCGTTGATAACAGTATTCGGCAGTTCGTCGTAGAAGGCGCTCACCAGCCCTTGCTCGGGCGTCAGCTCGGAATAGTCTATCTTCTTGGAGCTCTCTAAGTTTTCGTCGATATATTTGTTTCTGATGATATCTATCACGGAGGATTTGTTCATTGTCTTCTCCTTTGTTTAAAAGCCGAATTTACCGGTTGGTTTTTCCGATGTGTTGGTCACGTCTTTCCACTCTTTCATGTCGTAATGGTCGATATACTCCATCCTCTTAAAGTGTTCCAAGGTCGGGGTGGTTATCGCCTCGATAAAAGAAAAGTCGAGGTTGAAAACGTTGTAGGCGTAGATGATATCCTGCTTGATGGTGGCGATATAGGCGTAGTAGCGCTTCGCCTCTTCGGAGTAAGAACGGACGGCGTCCTCGGGCAGCACGGTGTAGCCGCTCTTTAAATACTTTTCGGACAATTC
>DFEQ01000031.1 GCA_002368735.1 Christensenella sp. UBA3798 | reverse complement strand
AATTGAAAAGGATCTTAATTGTTGAAGACGAGAAGAATATCGCGGAGATCGAGAGAGACTATCTCGAACTGGACGGCTTTGAGGTCATCATCGAGAACAACGGAGCAAGCGGCTTGCACCGCGCGATGTCCGAGGAATTCGACCTTGCCATCCTTGATATCATGCTTCCCGATATGGACGGATTCGAGATCTGCCGTTCGCTCAGAAAGGCGAAGGACCTGCCTATCTTGATGGTCACGGCGAAGGTTTCCAGCATCGACAAGGTCCGCGGACTCGGCATCGGCGCCGACGACTATATCGTCAAGCCATTTGACCCCGCCGAGCTCGTCGCTCGCGTCAAGGCGCATATCGCCCGTTACGAGCGCATCAAGGGCAATACTAAGGACAAGGGCGTGGACATCGTCTATCGCGACCTCACCATCCAGCCCCTTTCGAGGAGGGTCTTCTTCAAGAAGGAGGAGGTCTTCCTGACCGCAAAGGAATTCGACCTATTGTACTACCTTGCCAGCAACCCCAACGTGGTCTACAGCAAGGAGGAGATCTTCGATAAGGTGTGGGGTATGGAGAACCTCGGCGACGCGGGTACGGTTGTGGTGCACCTCACGCACATCCGCGATAAGATACCGATGGATTATATCGAAACGGTCAGAGGCGTGGGCTATCGCTTCAGCATGCAGCCCGAGCAATAAATGTTCGTCGGCGATTACCACACGCACACCCGCTATAGCGACGGCAAGGGCAGCGTGCTCGAAAATGCCGCTATGGCAAAGGCGCGGGGGCTCACCGAGCTCGCCATCACCGACCATTGCTTCCACCTCTTTGGCAGGCGAAAGGATAAGTTCCGCCGATTGACGATAGAGTGCGCCGAAGCGAAAAGGCTTACCGGCGTCAATGTCATCGCGGGGGTAGAGGCGGACGTGATATCTCTCGAGGGGGATATCGATTTGACCCCGCAGCAATTGGCGGAAGTCGAGTACTTGGTCGTCGGCTTTCATAAGTTCGCTCCGCCAAAGAGCGTATCCGACTTTTTCAAGATGTACTTCGTTACCTACTTCAACGGGCTCATCCCGACGAGCGCGGCGGCGAAGGCGCGCAACACTGCGGCGGTGATCGCCGCCTTGGAGCGCTATCCCGTCAAGGTCCTCGCCCACCTCGGACACTCCTTGAAGGTAAACGTAGGGGAGGTGGCGCGCGTATGCGCGGAGAGAGGCGTCCTCGTGGAGATAAACGCCAAGCATCTTAGGGACTTCAAGGGAGAGTGGCAGGCGCTTAACGAGAGCGGCGCAAACTTCATCCTAAGTTCGGATGCGCATCGTCCCTCGGAGGTGGGGGCGCTCGAAAAAGCTTTTCAAACTGCGGTGGAGGAGGGAATCTCCCCGCATCGCATCGTGAATTATCGCGGAGAATAACTATGCCGAGACACTTTGCACATTACTACTTTTCACACAAGCTCACGGAGGGTGCGCCCTACGCGCTTTCCGCCATCGTGGCGCTCTATCCCGACGCCTATCTTTTGGGGAGCCTCGGCGCGGACCTCTTTCACAGCGAGCACCGCGCGCGGCTGGACGTTGCCGACCCGATGCAGATATTCAGCGTGACGGCGCGCCATATCTTTATGAACGGCTCCAAGTGTCAGCTCTCCTATATGCTCGGCATGGTATCGCACTATGCGCTGGACCGCGTGGCAAATCCCTTTATCGATCATTTTGCGCAGAACGGCGTCAGACAGTATTTCGGCGGAAAGGTGGAGACGGTCTCCCGCGAGGAGATCGAGATAGGCATCGACCGCCATATCATCAGGGACTATCTCGGCATCGACAAAGCGCTCGAGATCGTGGGCGGGCTCAAGACGCGAAAGATCGTCATCGACGAGATCACCGAGCTCTATATGGATATCCTGAACGACTTGTCCGATATCTATATGAATTCGCATAGGACGCGCGCTCTTTTGGAGGGGGTCGCCCCCGATATCCCGCTTTCGGAAGGACTGGGGCGCTTGGACTATATGAACCGCGAAAACCACGAGTGGCTCGACCGCGATAAGATCAAGCACACGCAGTCGTTGGACGAACTTTTGGAGAGCGAGCGCGAGGACGCCTATCTTCTACTCGAGGAGTATATGGCTATGGCGAGGAGTAATAAGGCGCCCGATATATCGCACTTCTCCCTCAATGCCCGTGGTGACCACGTATAAAGCGGCATATACTTCACTACCGTTTCAAAAAGGGGCAGTTACGTACGAAAAAGTACGCGCCTGCCCCTTTTTTTCACGGAGCATTCGTCTCTACCGCTTTCTCCGTGGTCACCATGAGGAAGACCTTTCGCTTTGAGCTGCGCATTTGCACTACTCTCTACCCCCGCCTGCTTGAGGATGAGCGTCCGATCGCCATAGTAATGCGGAATTGTGGGTCGCGTTGCTCCAAAGTATCCTCATTTAGGGAGCGGAGAGAATGCAAAATCTATCCCTACATCCTTAACTGCTCGCTTTGCGAGCAACTTCACTATGAGCGAAGCGAATAACTTCACTGCGCAGCAACTTCACTTGCCGAAGGCAAACTTCACTCTGCGCGGAGAGCGCACAACTTCACTGACGAAGTCAACTTCACTGCTCGCAAGGCGAGCAACTTCACTCCGCGGAGCGAAACTTCACTTTTTATGCGCTTTCTTTCAAATATCTTGCCACGGAGATCTCGATCTCGGAGGCTAGCCTTAAACGGTAATCCGCGCTTGTGATGAGCGATTCGTCAATGGGGTTGGATAGAAAGGCGCACTCCACGATGACGGAGGGGATGCTGCCGTTATCTGCGATATAATAGTCCCCTTTGAGGGGCTCGAATTCCCGCCCGAGGGTGGGCATATTCATAGTTTGATTGAGGTGTTTTTGCATGTTTTCCGCGAGGGCGCGCGAGGATTCCGTTACGTAGAAGACCTGCACGCCGCGTCGCGACGCGTCCTGATACTTATTCATATGGATGGAGATGACTGCGTCGGGGGCGGCGCGCTCGATGACCGCCCGCCTCGCTTTCATATCCGCCGTCTTGTCAAAGTCCCCCTCTGCGGTGCTCCCTTCGTCGTAGCGCGTTTGCACCGCACGGTATCCTGCCGACAGGAATATCTCTCCCAGGACGAGGGCGGTCTTGAGGTTGAGCTCGCTCTCCTTGACCCCCGTGCGGATGCCCGTCACCCCGGGGTCGGCGCCGCCGTGTCCTGCGTCTATCACCACCGTCTTTTTGGGGAGGGGAGAGAAGGCTGTCGCGGCGCTCTCCTTCCTCGCACAGAAGATGGCGGTGAGGAGGATAGCCGCCGTCAAGAGGAGGGCGACAAGCACGATTAAGAGGCTTTTGAGCTTGATAACTTTGAACATACGGTTCTCCTTTTTTTTGGCAGAAAGGGCGTTTTTATGCGAGAAAAATGCAAAAATTGCATAAGTAATCCACTTATCCACCGAGTTATCCACAATTGCGGGTTCGGCGCGCACATTTCCACACGCTCATAGGATATGCGGAAGGGCGCTCGTTTAGAAGGGGGAGGACGCTTTTCAATGCGGAATGCGGAATGCGGAAT
>DFEQ01000035.1 GCA_002368735.1 Christensenella sp. UBA3798 | reverse complement strand
GCCCAAGCGAGTAAAGTATATCTTATGTATCATGGGTAGAACGCGCGAGGAATTGGGATAGATGGGATAGAGTTTCTCTATCTCCCTTCCCCGTCCGAGCACGGCAAGCATCTCGAGGGGCGAAACGTCGGCGTCTATATAGTAGCGCAAACACTTGCCAGCCTTGGCGGCAAACAGTCTGTCCGCTTCGCGGAAGGGCTCCTCCTTGACGCGGGGGCGCTCCTTGATAAGCTCGGGAAGATAGCGCTTGACGATGGACCCAGCGTTATATAAGTACAAAAGCGAAAGCACGGGGAACCGACCGAAGACGGCGGAAAGTACCTCGGTGGTGATAAACTCCCCGAAGGCGACCTTGTCGTCCTTGCGGATACACTCGATGAGTTTTTCCCGTCTTTTTTCGTCCATTACTTGGTTCTCTTCACGCCGCGATCCGCCGCCCAGCGGTCCAAAATGTCATAGATATAGGCTTCGTTGACACTGCCGCCCTCCGTGACCTTCCTCAACAGTTCGGAAGTGGAGGCAAAAGACTCCACGAGGGCGTCTATCCCCTCGCTCCCACCGCGGATGCCGCTACGGATCTCCTCCATGCCGTCACGGATGGAGTTGAGTTTGTCGTTATTATCCTGCAAGGAGGCTACGACGTCGCGATTGATGAATTCGCTGACCTTGGTGACGCCCGCCTGATAACTCGCGACCGTGCGCTCGAGCTCCTTCAAATTATAGTTTTTCCTGCGCTCCTCGAGGGTGGCTTCGAGCTTGCCTATCTGCGTTTCGGCGTCCGCCTCCAGCTTGGACAAAGAGCCCAAGGTGCCGTCCAGCTTACCGAGGGTTTCGGAGAGCTTTTTCAGTTCCCCCTCGTACCTTTCGCTGCGCGAGAGGAAGGCGTCTATCTCGTGCGATAAACTCTGCGCCTTGGACGCCTCGGCGGAGAGCGTCTTATAGATGCGGTCGAGGTTGCCAGTCACGTCCCCTTCGAAGGCGGCGGACAGCCTTTCGATATCCCCTTTCATGCCGTCGTAGGTATCGGCAAAGTCACGGAGATTCTCCATGATGGGGGTCAAGAGGTCGCGATATTCTTTAAAACTGTCTATCAGGGTTTTTACGTCTTCCATAGGTGGCTCCTTTCTTCCTATTTCATTTTGCTTTGAGTTTTTTCGAAACGCTCTTCGCGCTCTCCCTGATGGCGTCGATATCCCGCCTGAGGAGAGAGTATATGATGCGCATCGCCGAGGGATTATTCTTCAATCGCTCGTAATGGCGCAGGATGCTGTAATCGAGTTTTTCATCCGTGCCGCCGGACACCGCGTCCAAGAGTTCCACGAGGTCGGTCTCCCCGCCGAGGGAGAAGTATTTCTTGGCGTCATCGGTATAGCCGCCCTCCCAATACGTTACGCCCGCGCCCACATAGTCGCCGCGCGATACGCTGTCCCGCCATACGGATACGTCGAGGAGAGCCTTTTCGCGCTCCTTGTCGTTGACGAGGTTATTCGCCGCGGTTACGGCGTTATCGTACTGTCCGAGGCGGGTGAATTCCTCGGCGCGACGCTTGTATTCCTCTTGGTCCACGAGGGTGCTGCCCACAGTCTCTTTGAGTTTTTCGGCGGCGTCCGCCGTAGAAAGCGCGCGGAAGTTATTCTTGAAAAAGTCGGTGAATGTGGGTATCTCCGCGTCCTCTGCGACGAAGAGGTGGCGCCTTGCTCTGGACACTCCCACGTAAAAGAGGTTGAAGTAGTAGCGGTAGACGCTGTTTTCATCCGCCCCCTTTCTGTCGATATCGGCGCGAAGGAGAGCGCGGAACTTGTCCTCGTTGGAGGAAAGGACGTTATAAAGGACGACGGTGTCGCGCTCCAAGCCCTTTATCTCGGAGACTGTCAATATCTCCTTTTTGGGCAGAAGGGCGCGCAGGTTCTCCTTCTCCTTCGCCGTAGCGACCACGACGGTGAAGTTGTCGGTCTTCTCCTTGGATATCCTCTTGATAAAGTCCGCCGATTTGAAACTGACTGCGAAAGAGCCCACTTCGGAGGCTACCGCCTCGGCGGAAAGGACGAATCCGTGCACGCCGAACGTGGCGCGGTTGAGGTCGGACAGGGACGCCACCACCCCCGCTATCTCGGGGCTGTTACGATAGTTGTAGCTGAGCTCCTCCACGTCGGTCACGTCCTTTTTATAGAGGAGGTCCTTGAGCCGCGCGAAGGAGAAATAGGCGGGATTGACCATCTGCGAAGCGTCGCCCACGCAGAAGAGCTTGACGGCGATCGCACGGAAGAAGGCGAGCTGGACCTCGGTGAAGTCCTGCACTTCGTCCAAGACGGCGAGGGAATAGACAGGTGCGGCGGGAGTAGGCGCCTCGGCGCAGGCAAGGTTTATATCCATCGCCCCGCGCGAAAGGATATCGGCGCGATACTCCACGGAAAGGTCGTAGATAAACTCCGCGTCGTAGCGCGAAAAAGCCCCCTTCCTCGCGAGCAAGTAGTCCTCCTTGGTGATGGCGCGCGAAGAGGCTTTGCCGAAGATAAAGCCGTATATCTCTTTGTATAAGACCTCGTCCGCGACCTCCACCTTCTTCCTGCGTTGCATCAAATTGTAGTTCTTCGAGTTCTTTAAAAAGTCGGCAAAGCTCGTTTCGTCTTCGCGCGCTCTGTCGCCGAGAGAAGCGCGAAGGATATCTTCCAAAAGATAATAGTCTACCTTGTTTTCGAGATAATCAATGATGCGGCTGAGCTGCGGCGCGACGGGCTCCCCGGAAGAGAGCGGCACCCCGATCAGGCGGCTGACCGCAAGGGTCTCGGAGGCGTCCGAAAGCACTGCCCTGCCAGAAGAAAACGCCTCGTAGCACTCTTTGAGCGAGCGCAGGAATGCCTCCACCTTGCTCTTCACGTCAAGGAGAAGCCCGCGCGAATAGGTGCTGTACAGCGTGCGACCGCCGTAATTCATCGAGGCGGCAAAGAGTATCTTGTCGATACAAAGGTTGGTCTTGCCGCTCCCCGCGATGCCCTGCACCAGCATATTCTTGCCCTGGGTAAAGACTATCTTGCGCTGCGTTTCGTCAAGGAGGGGGAGGTTCACCTCGGAGCTGAAAGTGCGATATAACTTGTGGAAAACAAGCTCGGGAGCGGGCGCCCTCTCCACACGAAACTCCGTCAGCCCCTTGAGCCTTGCGTCCCCGCCTGTCGTCACGGGATAGGAGCGAAAATCGTAGAACACTACGCTAGCGCCACCCGTGCGCGCACCCGCAAAAGAAGAAAAACAGGCGAAGAACTTCACGTCCTCCGCCGAAAAGCAGTACGCCCCCTCGCGTATCCCCGCGGAAAGCGCGGCGAAGGCGAGATGGGTCAAAAGCAGATTGACCCCCGTCAGTTTCTCGGTCGCAAGGGAGAGAGACTCCGTCTTGAAAACGGAGTATTCCGTTAAATAGAGATCGTCGTATCTGACGAGAACTCTTTCGGGAAGTTTTGCCCCTTCGACCATAGTTTTACTTCAATTTCTCCAAGCGGCTGACCGTTTCGTCGATCCACTTTATCTGGAATTCGTACTGCCGCATCGAGTACTCGGTGGCATACAGCCAGTAGGCGGGCTTCGCCGCCGTTTCCTCCACCTCTCCGATACCCGCGACTTCGGCGGCGATCTCAGCGCGCGCCTCCTCGCATATCTTGCGATACTCTTTGAGGAGGTTTACGGCGTATTCCTTATCCACCTTGCCCGAGAAGAATAACTTCATCAAGAGAGGATTCCTGACGACGGCAAGGTCCTCCGCGTTGCCCTCTTTGAGCCAGCGGATAAGCTCCTTATTGCCTTCCTTGGTGATACCGTACACCCTCTTATTGGGGCGAGCGTCCTGCTCCACCTTGGAGGAGAGCACCCAGCCCAGGTCTTCCATCTTATCCAGCTCGCGGTATATTTGGCTCTGATTGGCTACCCAAAAGAAGCTCAAGGACTCTTGAAAGAGTTTGGAGAGATCGTATCCGGACGACTTACGCAAGGTAAGCAGTCCGAGTAAACCGTGTTTCAATGACATAACAAACACCTTTTCCTATGTATTTTAGAAATAGTATATTATACAAGTTAGTATTCGTCAACGGATTTCGCCCTCTTTCCATCAATTCCCTGTAAAATGAGGGGCTTTTCGCCTTTATAATGAGAGTGTGGTGCTTATGAAAACTCGGCGGACAATAACACTCGCTATCGCATTTATCCTCCTATTCTCCCTGCTCCTTGCGGGATGCAGCGGAGAGAAATATGCGGAAATATCCGACTTTTACGAGGATATAGCCGCCCCTCTCCCTCCTACGGACGAAGAGCCGATCTCTCCTTTATCGGACGAGCCTTCGGAGGGAGAGGACCTTTTATCGGATACCCCCTTTACCGTCACTCCCCCGATCGAAGAAGGGAGCGATCCGCCCCTTGAGGAGGAGATCGAGGAGACCCTCGCCCCAAAAGAAGAGCCTATACTCTCCGAATACGATACATACCTCGCCGCCTGCGCAAGCACAAACGTCAACGTCAGGAGCGGCGCGGGAAGGAACTATCCCCTGCTTTTCACTCTGCAAAAGGGGTCAAGCCTCCCCTATCTCGGCAAGGTGGGCGGATGGTTGAAAGTCACTACCGAATGGGGCGTAGGGTATATATCCTCTGACTACGCCTACCTCGCCGAGACCTCCGCGGCGATAGAAAAGGTGATCCGCGCGGGACTTGCAAAGCTCGGCACTCCCTACAAATGGGGAGCGACCCGCATCTTGACAGGGTCAGGAAACGTCAGCCCCTATTTCACGGGGAAAAGCTTTGACTGCTCCTCTTTTGTACAATACTGCTATTACGTCGGATGCGGGATCAAACTCGGCAACTACACGGGGAGTCAGGCGGACTACACCGTGGGGAAAAAGATAACCTCTTACGCCGCCCTGCGCCGCGGCGACTTCTACTTCTCGGGGACGGACAAGATCTCGCACGTGGTCATCTACCTCGGCGGAGGCTACCTCCTGCAAACTTACAGCGCGAACGGAGGACCCGTATCGGTGACGACGGACGAAAGGTGGAGGGGAAAATTCATATCGGGTAGACGCCCCGACCTCGCCGTCATAGAGCAATTCCGATAACGCGCACTCTCTATGTGACTGTTTTCGTCGCTATGCCCGAAAACGCATAAAAAAAATGCGGGCAGAGCCCGCAACTGTCGAATAAAAAAACTTCCTTTATGCCTTCATCCACACCGCGATGCGGCTCTCCTCCTCCCGCCAATGCTTGCCGCAAGAGGCGTAGTCCGTAAGCAGGACCTCCCCCTTCTCGGTATGCAATAAAAGGCGCACTTCCTCCCCTTCCATGGGGGTGACCGGCAGAAGGAGCAGGGGCTCGGATAGGCGCAGTTTGGCGGAGAAATCTTGCTCCTTATATTCGTCGCGCGCGAGGGCGAAGGGGCCATAGGTGAAGGCGACTTTATCCTTCAAGGCGTGCTTTTTAGCCTTGAGGTCAAAGGCGACGTCCACCCTATCCCCCACCTGCCACTCTCTGCGGAGGGTGACGGTACTATCCGGGCGATCCATGCTTTCGCCATTCAAAACGACAAGGGTCCTTTTGCTCCAAGACGGAATGCGGAAGGTGAGCGCATACTCCCCTTTTGGCGCCGAAGTCACGACGTACGCGACCTTGCCCGAAGCGATGGAGCCTCGCGCCACAAGGCGCAGTTCGCCCTTCTCCGTGGGGATAGCCACCTCCCCCGCGTGGTAGAAAAGTACCGTCGCCCCTTCCTCCGACTGCATGACGGAAGAGAGGGGATAGAGGGCTACGCCCGCCGCACCGATACAGGCGCAACAGCCGTAATAGCCGCCGCTCGCAAATTTCTTATAACCGCCGATCCCGACGCCGCGGCGCGCCGCTACGAGAGGGCTGTAACTATCGAAGGGAACGCCCTTTAGGAAGGCTTTTTCCTCCTTACAATATTGCTCCTCATCAAAGAGATTGATGGCGCCGTAGAGGGCGTTCAATGCGGACGCCTCGATGCGCTCGGCGTACTTCATATCCCCCGTCGCGCGAAGCAGCCTTTCCGAAAGGCGCATCCAGGTGACCGTCACGCAGGTCTCCTGCATGTTGGTCTTGTCGGGGACGTCGTTTGCTTGTGTCACGGCGGCGTGATCGAAGTGCTCGCCGTGGCACCCCGCGCAGCCGATAAGCGTTATCTCGTTCTCCGCCACGAGGTCGGCGAACTTTATCACGAGGTCAAGGTACTCTTTCTCCCCCGTCAGCTCGTAATAGGCGAGGATGCCCTCGAAGTAGGACATCGTCTCATACGCCTTGGTGGTGGGCAGTTCGTGCGGGAGTACCCCCTTCATCACAGCCTCGGGGACGCTGCCGTCGCGGCACCCGCCCGAAGCGATGATATGCTTGGCAAGCGCTATGTAGGCGGGCTCCTTCGTGAGTTTATACATCTCCACGACGGGCTCCAGGATGGATGCGGAATTCATACCGCCGTACCAATTCGAGGTGGCGGTGACGGGCGTCTTGTCCTCCCCGATACGCGCCGCGATATAGTCGAGGTGGCGGCAGAGGGCGGCGAGGATATCTTTTTTCAAGCCATCGTCCTTGCAGATAGTATAAAAGTAGAGCGAGCCCACGAGGACGTACTTCCTGCACCACATATCCCAGCCGCACAGTTCGTGCTCCACGGGGTAGGTAGAGATGCGCCCCATCTCGTCCGCAGCGGCAATGAGCGCCTTGACGGTGCTTTCCAGGACGGCATACAGTTTGTCGTCGGGGCGGCACATATAAGCGAGGCAGGCGCCACGCATCATCTTGCCATAGTACTCGCCGCGCCAGCCGTCGTCAAGGGCGTCCTCGTGCGTTTTAAAGACCTCCACGAACTTTGCCCACAAGGCGCTGTCCGTGAGCTGTTTGTCCACGATAAAGCGCAGGTAGGCGTCCGACCTGTCGATGTAGTTTTGTGCCCCGTTCGGGAGATAAGATAGTTTCATAATCAGTCCTCGCTGTATAGAATGATATGCGCCGACCTTCCCTCTGCCTCGGCGGTAAAGCCCTTTTTCATCAAGCTGTTCCCTGCGCTCCTGATGACCGATCCCCCTTCGATGGGACGGAGGGTGTAGTGCTTATCCGCATTAAGTCCGTTGAGGAGCAAGGTGACTTCTCCGCCTTCCTCGCGCGAATAGAGAAGGATGACCCCCGCCTTTTCGCTGCCGAACTGCATCGCGACGACGTCTTCCCTCGACACGCCGGGGGTCAGCGGATAGTAGTTTTCGCTGAAGTAGCCCTTGACGCGCTCGTAGTCCTTGATAAAGGCGGCGTAGGCGTCGGGCGAAGAGTACAGAACGTCGGCGTAGCACATCACGCACGCGCCGAGAAGGGAGCGGAAGTCGTACTCGCTAGCCGCGTTGGGGTTAGTGATCGAGGAATAGGGGAGCCAAAGCGACAGCCCGTAGGTCTGCTGTTGCACCGACTCGGAAAGGTCGGGGTTCTCCGTCTTGCACTGGTAGTCGCTCCGCCAAAGGGGGACGGCGCGGCGGCACATTTCCATATCGATGCGTCTGCCGCCCGACGCGCAGTTGTCGATATAGAGCCCCGGGATGCGCTCGCGGAGTGCGTCGAGGAAGGCGTACTCTCCCACGACGTATTTATTCTCGGCAAAGCCCGTTCTGCCATTTTCAAGCTCGCGGTCCGCCCGCTCCCAATATCTCTTGGGGTCGATATTGAAGTCCTGCCTATAATAGCTGACGCCGTTCTCGATGAGAGAGGCGGCGATATAGTCCGTCATGTACTGAAGGGCATCCTTGTCCCCCATATTCCACAAGCAATCGGCGGAGCCGTTCTCGGGCTCGATGAGCCAAGAGGTATGCCCCGCCGCCTTGACGGAGGCGTAGAGCTCGGACTGCATCGGGACGCGCTCGGGCTCGTACCATAGGAGCATATCCACGCCCTTCGTTTTCAAGTAGTCGCTGATAGCGCCGAGCCCTTCGGGGTACTTCGCGGCGTCCACCTTCCAGTCGCCCACCGACTGCCGCCAGTCGCCCGTAGCCGACGTATCGTACCAAGCGGCGTCGTACCAGGCGTAGTCGAGGTCGTCGAGGAGACCCATCGCCGCAAGTTTTTCCACGTACGCCTTGGTGCCCGCGCTGTTCGCGCGCGAGGTATCGTCCTGCCCCTCCGCGCCCGCAAAGAGCAGCATATTCGCGCTCCTGTCCTCAGCAAGCCCGCGCTTTATCTCGTTGCGGAAGTTATTGAAACCCTTGAGAGGGTTGCCGCCGGAATAGAGGGAAAGCGCTATCAACGGGGTGCGGATGCTCTCGCCGGGGGCGATATAGCCCGAGAGGGCGCTCTGCCCGATGCGGACGGAAGTCTTATCCTCCGCGGCGAAATGCGCCGTCCACTCGCCCGACCAGCCGACGCCGAGGGTGGCGCCCCTCTTTTCGGAAGAGAGGTTGAAGAAAGGCAGATAGAGCATCGAAGACCTGCCGTTCACGGTGTCGAAGGTGTAGCCAGACGATCCGAGCGAGCGGGAATAGAGGGTAAAGTCGTCGTTTGCCTCGTTGCTCCCGCCGCTGAAATAGAGGGTGGGAGATGAAAGGTCAAGGCTCGCGTCCATCGCGTATAGGTCGGTGACGACGGGGGTATTCGCCGCGCCGTGATTGGTCAAGTATACAGTCCACTCAACGGTCGCCGTCAACTCGTAATACGCCGCCACGAGGCGCACCTCCAAGCCCGACGGAGAGGTATAGGTCTTCACGAAGGAAATATCGCCGTTTTCAGCGGTTTCGTCCTTCTCCACCGCGGCAGCCCAAGAAGCGCTTTCCGCGCGGAAGGTCGAGCTCCCGATGGCGAAGTCAAAGGGGACGTCTTTGCCTTCCCCCATCAGAACGGCGGACATCCACTCTTTGCCCGCCTGCCTGTCCTCGGCGGTGACGGCATATGCTTCGTAAGCAGCCGTTTCAAAGGTATTGTCGTCCTTGGAGAGGCTCTTGAAGAGCCAGCCGTGCGGGAGGGTCAGCGCGGAAAGAACGAGGGTGACCACGTACACCGCGACGACGAAGGCGACGGTGGCAAGGAGGTAGAACTTCCTATCCCGCTTTATGGCGAAGATATCCTGCGCGATGACGCAAGCGAGGTCAAAGGCGAGCGCGACCGATACGCCGATAAGGCAGCACACGGTGCGGTTGAAGAAGTTCGCGAGGATCGCCTGCGCGCCGAAAAAGAGCCCCGCAAACACCCCAGCGCCGATGACGAAGGGGAAAATAAGGTGCCACGCCTTGCAGTCGGGGTGCTTCTCGAAGTAGACGAGGGTGAAGAGTGCGCCGCAGCAGAGGATAAAGTCGATATCGATGAGGACGTTTTTCCACAAACGATAGATGATGACGTTGGCGTAGGTATAGAATATCGCCCCCGCAGCGATGGCAAGGGAAAGAACGACCTGCGCCGCAATGAGAACGGCAGGCGACAGGAAGAACGAGCGAAGTTTGCTTTGTTCTTGAGGAATGGCGCTATCCATAACGATAGTATAAAGCAATAAGGAAAAATTGTAAAGAGCTATCGGTGCAAAGTTGAAGTTTTTAAAACTTCAAAAGTGTGTTCATAACTCGCAATGTCTTAAATCAAAGAACCTTAAAAGAATTGATCGTGATTGCTTAATCATCTTGGGGAGATGCTTCGCAGGGAAGGCGCTACGCGCATTTGTCCTTTTCTTTGAAGAAAAGAACTAAAAGAAGGCGGGGGGTTGCGATTCCCCCCGTACCCCCACAAACGCTTTTTAAAAGGATATCGCTTCGCGAGGAAAAGAAGAATTAGATAAAGTACATCGTGGAAATAAGTGCGTGGTGAAGTGATACGGGGAGCGCAGCTCCGCGGGTCAAAGGCTATAAAGGGGGAAATGTGCGGCGAGTTCTTTTAGATTAGAAAAAAAGAAGATAGTGCGTTTTTTTAAGTTTTTCACCGAGAGCTTTGCTCGTTTTTCGCAATATCGCTCGGAGCGGATAGCCGCGCTGAGTAGCGGCATCGCGACCCGCAATTTGCACTCTGTGCAACATCGCTCACGCCATAGGCGCACATCGTTTTGCGGAGCAAACATCGTTTGCCGTTAGGCAACATCGTTCGCGGAGCGACTTTTGCTTCCGTATTAAAGTATTGTTTTTTTGATAAACCGCACCAGTCGCTCAGCGGCGAGCCTGTGCGTCCGCTTCCCCGGGTGTCCCGCGCAAATATCGTTCAAGGAGTGCGAGTCCTTGACCTGCAGGGTATAGAAGTTAGAGCACTCCGTTTCGCGCCAAACTTCCTCGATAAAGGCGGGGAGTCCCTTTTGACTCTCCGAGCCGCTGAAGCCGTACACCCACACGACGGGGGCGCGCTTCAAGAGTTTTTTGATAAAAGCGACCGACTTTCTCGTGAGGGCGGCGTATTCCTTTTCCCTTTTCTCTCCCGCAAGGTCGGCAAGGTATGAAAAGTCGTTGGTGCCGAGGGCGAGGACGATGACGTCGGGACGGAAAGAGAAGTCGTACTTCTCTCTATTCCGCGTGAGGTCTACGTTGCCGTAAAAGTCGGGGAGGGCGTGCTCCGCGTACTTGGACTTATACATCCCCCACCCGCTCGCGGCGGTGATCTCCATCTCGGCGCCAAGAGCGCGGGCGGTAGAATAGGAATAGGCGAGGGTCACGTCCTGCGTGGCGGTCGTGTACTCCTCGTCCGCCCTTTTCGCACGCACGCCGAAGCCCGTCGTGATGGAGTCGCCGATAAACTCTATCCTCGGCCTTTCCTCCTCTATGACGGGGAGGAAGTCTCCGTCGGTGGTCGCCGAGATAAGGGCGAGAGAATTACTCTCCGATTCGTTGAGTTTAATGAGCTCGAAGGTATGCTCACCCGCGGGAAAAGTAAAGGAAAGCACCTTTTCCCCGACAGGCAATCGGACGCGGCGACGCGCGCCGTCCATTGTCAAACGGATATAGGCGTTCCGTCCCTTGACGGTAGGCTCGGAAAAGAGGGTCAAAGAGAGACTCTCTCCCCTAAAACGTCCCTTGAGGAGGGCGCCCGACGCGTTCAAAAACAGGCGCCCGTTTTTCACGTAACGCCTACCTTCGCATTTGAAAATCTTATCCAAACGAATGGACTTTATCTCGGTCATTTCCTACCTTCTATCATGGACTTCACCTTCATCAGGCGTATCGTATTGGCACGCTCGGCTTCGTCCAGTTTCATCGTGATATACTTGATGGTCTCCTGAAACTCGGGGATCATCACGTACTCGAGGGCGTTGACGCGTCTCCTATTCTTCTCGATCTCGTCGGCGAGCATATTACAGCTCTTTTCCACCTCGGCGAGTTCTATCATCTTGGGAAGGAGGTCACCCATCGCGCCGATGCAGAGGTCGAGTTCGCCCGTGACGGACGCGAAGCCGTAGGGATAGGTCTCCCCCTTCTCGCTCGTATCCACGATAAAGGCGGGGACCTCCACGCTCATCACGTTTTTGGAGCCCGATTTTATCCTTACCTTCTTGCCGGGGACGGCGACAGCCTCCTCGAGGTCGGCGGGGGAAGACACCGCCTTTGCGAGCATAAAGGAGCCGAGCACCTTTTTGAGCTCGCCCTCCACCTCCTCGCGCAAGGCAAGATTACGGCGGATGAGCAGCATGAACTGCCGTATCATCTCGTCCGACTTATCCTTGAGTAATTTGTGCCCCCTCGTCGCGGTCTTGAGCCTGCCCTTGAGACGGGTCAATTCCATACGCGTGGGGTTTACCCGCATGACTGCCATCAGTTCTCTTCCGCCTTCTTATAATACTTGTCGAGGAATGCATCCTTGATACGCTTGAGTTCGGAGCGCGGCAAGATGCCGAGGAGCTCCCAACCGATATCGAGGGTCTCCTCGATGGAGCGGTCGCGCTCAAAGCCCTGCGAGACGTAGCGCTTCTCGAATTCGCCCGCAAACTTGGCGTACAGCTTATCCACTTCGGTCAGAGCGGCGTCGCCGAGAATGGCGGCGAGTTCCTTACATTCTTTACCGCGCGCATAACACGCGAAGAGCTGGTTCATCGTGTCGGCGTGGTCCTCGCGGGTCTTGCCCTTGCCGATACCCTTATCCTTCAAACGGGATAGGGAGGGGAGGACGTCCACGGGCGGGACGATGCCGCGCTTATGCAGTTCGCGCGAGAGGATGATCTGCCCCTCGGTGATGTATCCGGTGAGGTCGGGGATGGGGTGAGTCTTGTCGTCCTCGGGCATGGTCAGGATGGGGATCATCGTGATGGAGCCCT
>DFEQ01000026.1 GCA_002368735.1 Christensenella sp. UBA3798 | reverse complement strand
CGGCGAATGGGAGTGATGCGAACGCCGTCCACGTAGACGGTATCGTTATCCACGTTGATATCGATGCCGCATTCCGACACTTTCTTCCCATTCACGGACACTCTGCCGTCTTTTATCATTTGGTCGGCGTTTCTTCTTGACGCCACTCCCGCTTCCGCAATATATTTGTTGATCCTCATATCATTCTCCCGATATGAATGATACTATATTTTCTATATTTTATCAACTGATTTCCGCGTGATCGCTTACACTCGCGCCGAAATACTTATCAAACATCGACTTGGACACCCCATACGTGTCGTATACATTCAAAGTAACGCACACAAGTTTCCGCCCGTCCTTCTCGGCGGCGGAGACCAGGCACCTCCCCGAATGCTTGGTGTACCCAGTTTTTACACCGATGGCATAAGGATAGGAGTATAAGAGTTTGTTTTTGTTGTAGAAAACCACGTTTTCCTCTTTGTCGTCCACTGTTTTAATGGCGCGGTGCGTCTTTGTCTTGACTATTTCGGCAAAAATCGGGCATTTTAGGGCATAGGCGGTTATCTTGGCAAGGTCGGTTGCCGTGCATTTGTGCCCTTCCTCATGAAGTCCGTGCGGATTAGTGAAACGACTGTTACGGGCGCCCGCCTTTTCGGCGGTCTTATTCATAAGTTCGACAAATGCGGGAAGGTTGCCCGACGTAATAATGGCAAGAGCGACTGCGGCGTCGTTACCGCTACGAAGCATCAGACCGTACAAAAGATCGAGTACGCGCCATTTTTCACCCTCTCTGAGATAGATCGATGAGCCCTCAATTCCTACCGCTGCGGCAGGAATCGCGGCACGCATAAAGATATCGGCGTGTTCTATGACCGTGATAGCCGTCAATACCTTGGTCGTCGAAGCGATCTCCATCGGCATATCGCCGTTTTCACTATACAACACCTCTCCCGAATCCGCGTCCAAAACCACCACGGCGGACGCTTTGTTATAAGCAAAGGCTTGCGTAACGGGCAAAAAGAAGAAGACGCCTATCAAAATCAGAGTCAGCGCGATCAATCCTTTTTTCTCTTTGAGAAAAATCTTGCGACTGTCTGCATGATATTGAGCCATTTTTCATCTTCCTCCTTTCCGTCCACTTTGATAAAAGAGTGCGTGAGTTTGCCGAGGAGTAAGAAGCCTATGGGGGTGATCGTTGCTCCCGCGCCGCCCGCTCCCGCACCGGTGAAATCTCCGTTCAACCGTTGCACTCCGTATTCGCCACCGCCCGATACCATTCCGATGCTGACCTTGGAAATAGGAATGACGAGGGTGCCGTCGGGGGCAGTTATCTCCCTGCCGATCACGGCGTCGCCGTCCACCATTCTTTTGAGGTCGTCGATTGTCCTGTCCATTAAGTTTCCGATCGCTTGATTTTGCATTTTCTTTCTCCGAGTATAGTATGAGCAAGGGCGAATAGGATAAGCACGGGCGAAGTAAATAGAGTGATGGAAAACTTTGCCGATACGGGGTCACTATGAAAGCATGGGAGCAATCTTATCCTCGACGAGTCAAGAGGTCGTCGCAGGTTAATCAACGCCACTATTGTATCTAATAAAATTCGGATACTTCCGAGCAAAAGAGAAATGCTTTGCGGCTCGCCGCCGATATAGAGCGCGATATCCACCTTTGTTAAATACACACCCGAAAGAAGTGCAAGATAGTTTATCTCGCGAGTTGGTTTCTTACGTTTTGGCTTCCCTTCTCCCAACCTTTTTCCTTTCTTTCCATTCAGGGAGATAAATACGCCTTCCTCCTTATTGAAATACACCTTTATCGTAAACAGTTTAACCCCATAAAGTTTTATGATTATAAAAGCTATACGCCTATCGTAAGAATACGCCCCTTCGGTACTGACCGATATGGGCAAAAGAAAAAGCATGAAGGCAATGATAATGTAAAAAAAGAAGCTCACGCATATAGTATGGTGAGCTTCGCCAAGGTTTATCGTATACGATCAGTCGTCTTTGGGCTCGTCGGGCGCTTGCGCCGTATCTGCCGCTACTTCACGCACGATTTGCGAGAGGTCCACCTCCACGTCTTCCTCCGTAATGGGGGATACTTTTATCTCTTCGCCCGGAGCGAGGAGAGGAGCGTCAACTTCGTTGACTTCCTTTTCGGGGAAGAGCTCTACGCTGGTATTCTTCATGCTATCCTCAATGACTTTAATGCGCTCTTGCACCTCTTTGACCGAGGGGAGCTCCGAGAGGTCGGAAAGCTGGAATTTTACGAGGAAATCGTCTGTCGTGCCGTAGAGGAGCGGGCGTCCGATAGCGTCCTTTCGCCCTACCACCGTTATCAAATTCGCCTTTAAAAGCATCGTAATGGCATAATCGGAGGAGGCGGAACGAATATCGTCTATCTCGAGCCTCGTAACGGGCTGTTTATAAGCGACGATAGCCATCACCTCGAGAAGAGAACGGCTCAGTTCTCTCTCCTTGAGCGGTTTCAAAACCTCAGCCACCTCTTCGCCTACGTCGGGCGCGGTCACAAAGCGCAGGACGCCTGCCGTTTCGATAAAGACGATGCCACCCTTCTCGGGCGCATACTTCTCCTTGAGGTCCTCGATGATTCCGTCCAGCATCCTTTTGGTAATATCGAGTTTTTCGAGTATTTCGCTCTTATGTATCCCTTTCCCCGAGGCAAAAACTATCGCCTCAATTATACTCATCCGGTTGTTCATCGAATCCTCCCTCAAACTGTAAATCTTCCGCGCCCTGCTTTAAGGTTATCTTGATATCCTCAAAGGGCTTTTCCTGCACCGCCTCGGCGAATTGTTTTTTCAATAGTTCGAGGAGGGCAAGGAATGTATTTATCTTTTCGCTGTCGGTGTAATCGTCGTCAAAAAGCGAAAAGAAGGTCAATTCTTTTCTTTCAAGCAACGCCGCCGCAAGCGACTTGGTCTTTTGTCCCACGGTAAACCTATCCTTAACGATGAGTTTGGGCGCGACCTCCACACTCCTGGTCTCCGCCTTGTACATGATCTTTGCAAAAGCGTCCAATAAGTTGTCCAAATTGAAATTGGTCAAAAGGATGCGGCAGTCCTTCTCGTCAAACTCGGGCTCGCGGAAGAAGCGATTGGTGGTTTCCGTCGCCTTTAAGCGTTGCGCGCTGTCCTTAATAAGGTCGTATTCTTCCAGGAGAAGGATGATGGAGTTCTTATCCTCTTCAAGGATAACGTCCTCTTCTTCGGTACGCGGCAGAACGCTGCGCAGCTTGATATCGAGCAAAGTGGCAGCCATCCCCGCAAAGTTGCTTGCCTTTTCAAGGTCGAGGGAGCTCATATCCTCTATGTAACGAAGATATTGCCCCGTTATGTTGGAAACAAAGATATTTTTAATCTCTATCTTTGCCTCTTTGAGCATGTGAAGAAGGAGGTCGAGCGGACCTTCGAAGTCATCCAGCTTAAAGCTGAACGTCTCTTTGCTTTCCAAGAAAAAGTCTTCCATCAGCCGAGCACTCCCACCATGATTTTTTCAAACAGCTCCAAGATGCCTTCCTGCACTGCGGAGAGATACATTCCGAAGACATTACCTTGCGGGATGCCTATCCTCTCGAAGAAAAAGCCGATAACCACGATGCCGATAAGGATATAGGAGCCGTATCGACGCATAAAACGGATATAGCCGTTCTCGCTCTTGCATAGCGCCTCCACGACGCGGAAACCGTCGAGCGGAAAAATGGGCAGCAAATTGAACGCTATCAAAACCGCATTCAAAAGCGTCCAATACAGCGAGAAATAGAACATCAGGTAGTAGACGTAATATAACGTTGTTATCTCGGCATTGTATCCGTAATAAAGATATCCGAAGCCCACCATCATGGCAAATCCTGCGAGCATTTGAAGAAGATTGGCAAATACACCCGCAAAGGCGGTAATGAGCATCCCTTTACGATAATTGCGGAAATTATAGGGATTGATGGGAACGGGACGAGCAAAACCGAATCCGACCAAAAGGAACATTATCAAACCCACGGGCTCAAAATGCGCCAAGGGATTCAACGTCAAACGGCCGTTGTCCTTCGCTGTTGGGTCACCAAGCTTATACGCGGCATAGCCATGCGCGTATTCATGCAAGCAAATAGCAAGCGTTGCGCTCGACAAAAATGCAATGAGGAGCAATACCTTTTGCCAAAACTCGTATGTACTTGAAAAAAGAATCTTATATATCATGAATAAAAATATTATAAAGTAAACGGAATAATTAAGTCAAGGATATTTCAGCGGGCGCGATAACGGCGCGCTATAAACAAAGCGCGCCGCCTTTTGGGGACATTTACGCCCATTGCCCCGCTATCTTCTTGAAATAATCACCGACGGTTGCCTTGTCCGCCTCTTCCGCGGCTAACAATTTGACGGTAAACTCGTTCTTTCCGTCCGAGATCGTACACTCGCCCACGACGTCACCCACTTTTACGGGCGCCTTCACGTCGTAAAAAACGCTTTCTACGTTGGGCTCCGAGGCGGCAGAGCCCGTTCTTCTGAGCACCGCGATATCCCTTTCGGCGGCGCAAAGAATGCTTTGTCTGCGGGACGACTGAACGGGACAATGGAACACCGCGTCTCCCTTTTTCACAAGTACGTCCGTCGTAAAGTTCGCAAAACCGTAGGATAATAGGCGTTTACTTTCGGCAAAACGAGTCTTGCTGTCTTCTGCGCCTATAATCACGGAGATAAGCCTGGTATCACCACGCGTTGCGCTTGCCGCCAGACAGAACTTAGCTTCGGAGGTAAATCCCGTCTTTCCGCCGTCGCATTCGTCATAAAAACGCACGAATTTATTGGTGTTCGTAAGGGTGGTGACCCTACCGTCGGGATGAGTGTAGTCCTCGAGCCATATCTTGCTGTAATCGTAATAGTGCTCATGCGTCGTCAATTCACGAAGCATAAGAGCAACGTCGTGCGCCGTACTGTGCCCGCCCTCTTTGGGAAGTCCCGTTGCATTGACGAAAACGGTATGCGTCATACCGAGCGTTTTTGCCCTCTCGTTCATTCTTTCCACGAAAGACTCTTCCGTCCCCGCTATCCTTTCCGCAAGGGCAACGCAAGCGTCGTTTGCGGATACGACGATAACACCCTTTAGAAGGTCAGTCACGGGATATTCAAGTCCGCGATCAAGAAACATCTGACTACCACCCATCCCCGCAGCGCTATCGCTTATCAGCACCTTTTCATCAAAGGATAGGTTGCCCTTCTCTATCTCTTCAAAGGTCAATAAAGCCGTCATTATCTTTACCATACTGGCGATAGGATACTCGACGTTTTCCGATTGTCCATATAGGGGCTCGCCCGTTCTTCTATCCATCAAATAGGCGCTTTTCGCTTGAACGGAAGGCATGCTCGAAGCATTCGCCGTTGCAGATACAGGAGTCAAACACACCAGAAACGCCAAGCAAAGAACCAATAAAAATGCGATTTTTCTCATAATTCACCTCGCGAGATAGTATGTTTCGCCAAAAGGCAAGTTATTCCGTTATAACGCGATCATGATGAGATAGATCGCCCCGCAGAGCAGTACGTAGATAGCAAAAAGTAAAACGAAATATGCCGCCAAAAGGGTCAGAACATACAATAGTTCCCCTTTTACCGACTTACGGCAGGGGTCCACACCGCTTTTGATACGTGAAGAGCGAGCTTTTATAGCTATTGATAGCAGCATTGCCCCGCCGATGATGAGGATAGGGAGATAAACCAAGAGGATGGAGAGAATGGCGGGAATGATCGGATCGGAGAAAAAACACACGCAGGCAAGTTCTCCGAAGTATTTGCCGAAAAAGAATATCGCGATGGCGGGATACAGCATCGGAAGCGGCAAAAAGAAAGAAAGCGCAGAAAGAAGCGAAAACAATAAAAAACGCAAAAAATCGGGCATCAAAAAGGAAAAAGGCGAAAATTTCAGACAAAAGAGCGAGGCAAATATGCAAAAAGGCGGCTCCATCTCACCTACGTCAGACCCGATATAGATGCCAACCGCCACACCGAGGAGCAAAAGCGCCAACCCCGAGAACACGCCTCCTTTGTGCGCGCTTAGCGTCGTACAAAAGTCCTTTTTCAATAGAAAAAACCTATCTCGAAGAGAATATCTCATAAGAGATAACTATGTAAAAAATTATCTAAATATGAAAAAACGCCGCGAATCACGCGACGTTTTGAAGCATCCAATCGATATAAAGCCCGTATCCGAGCGTGCTTTCGTTGACCAGCACGTGAGTGACGGCGCCGACGAGCTTGCCGTTTTGCACGATAGGGCTGCCACTCATTCCTTGCAGTATTCCGCCCGTTTCACGAAGAAGTTCTTCATCTACGACGCGAATGAGCATACTCTTCTCTTGCGGAGTCTTTTGAAGCGAAGTTTTTACGATCTCTATCTTGTATTCTTTTGGAGTATCTCCCAGTATGGTGGAATAGATGACGGCACTACCGGTTTTCACGTCTTTTGCGGACCCCACGGGGATAGGAGACATCATACTATCATCGAAATTATCGTTGATTTTGCCATAAACGCCATAGGCGTTACAGATATCGATCGTCCCAATAGGGGTATCTCGCTCCACAAAACGACCGATCAATTCCCCGGCTGTGCCCTTTTCGGGCTTTTTTAAGCCGTCTATCCTACATTTATAGATGGAGCCTTCGTCACAAACAAAGGGTTTTCCCGTATCCGCATCTATGATGCCGTGCCCCAGCGCACCGAAAGATAGAGTGTTCGGAAGCACAAAAGTCATCGTCCCAACGCCGTTTATGCCGTTTTTGAGAGTCAAACCGACTTTTTTGAGCCCTGTTAAACTATCGGTGACGGGGGTAAGCGAGATATCCATCTCTATCTCACCCCTTTTAATTCTCAAAGTTACAGCACCATCCGACCTTTGAAGTCGTCCTGCAAAGCCGGACGCATCATATATAGGCTCACCGTTTATCGCGATAACTACGTCTCCCGTCGAAATCTCACTGCCGCGAGCGGGACACTTCGCCCCCTCATCGGTGATGACATCAACATAACCCGTAACTATCAACCCTTCTTCGGCAAGTCCTATCCCTATCGGCATTCCCCCGAGATAGACTACCTGCTCTGCGTTTGCCGTGGTCACATAGGATACAGGCATAACGAAAAAGGATATCAGGAGAGCGCAAAGCAAGATGCTGTATACCTTGTATTTCATTTCGTCACCTCATTGGTTATCATTTGCAATACGCATTAGATTACACCAAAGAGGACAATGATTGGGTATGGAAAATATTTGAAATTACAATGAATTAGGTCGATTTGTAGAATAATATTATAGAAAACCGTCTAATTTAGAACTATTTTAACCCTTTTTGCGAATTGCAGCCTTTTTACTACGAGCAAAATCTCTGAGCTCACGTGCGTGCAAAAGACCATACGCACCTGCCCCGGCAGACAACCGTTCAACCTCGCCAATGATCCCCTCTTCGTCAAGGTGAATGAGCGATGTACGAGTGCTGCTATTCGAAGAGGTCTTCTCAATAAGGTAGTGATCGTCACTCATCGCGGCGACCTGCGGTAGATGTGTGATGGATATCACTTGACGTCCATCCGAAATCAAGGCAAGTTTCTCAGCCACGACCTCTCCGATGCGACCGCTTATTCCCGCATCAACTTCATCAAAGACAAGAGTCGAGATACCCTCTATCCGCGACGTGATGACTTTCATCGCAAGCATAAAGC
>DFEQ01000069.1 GCA_002368735.1 Christensenella sp. UBA3798 | reverse complement strand
TCGGCTTTGGCTTCCGTTGCGGTTTTCTTGGTCTATTGCACATGGAGATCATCGAGGAAAGGTTGGAGCGCGAGTTCAATATCGACCTCGTGACCACCGCGCCGAGCGTCTCTTATAAAGTGTATAAGCATGGCGGCGAAGTGTTGAACGTGGATAACCCGTCGCACCTTCCGTCCCCCTCCGAGATCGACTATATGGAGGAGCCTATCGTGCGTGCGACTTTATTTACGCCGCCCGAATACGTCGGTCCCATCATGGAGCTTTGCCAAGGGAAGCGAGGCACTTTCCTCGATATGAGTTACGTTGATACTTCGCGTGCCAAATTGACGTACGACATCCCACTTGCGGAGATAGTTTACGACTTTTTTGACGATTTAAAATCGCGCACGCGCGGTTACGCGAGTATGGACTATGAGATCGTCGGATTTAAAAAGAGCGAACTCGTAAAGCTGGATATCATGCTCAACGGCGAGATATGCGACGCGCTGTCTTTGATAGTGCACAAGGACGACGCCTACGCTAGGGGCAGAGGCATTGCCGAAAAGCTGAAAGAGGTCATTCCCCGTCAGATGTTCGAGATACCCATCCAAGCCTGCGTTGGCGGCAAGGTCATCGCGCGCGAAACGGTCAAGGCGATGCGTAAGGACGTTCTTGCGAAGTGTTACGGCGGTGATATCACGAGGAAAAAGAAGCTCCTCGAGAAACAAAAAGAGGGCAAAAAGCGCATGCGGCAGGTGGGAAGCGTCTCACTGCCGAGCGAAGCTTTTATGTCCATTTTGAAGCGGTGAGAGATTTCTCGCACGACTTTTCCATTTATATCCATATCCCATTTTGCGTGTCGAAGTGTGCCTACTGCGATTTCTTGTCTTTTGCCGACACTTCGCGCATGGATGAGTACTTTTCCGCACTTGAGCGTGAGATACGCGTCAAAGGGCGCGAGATGGGCGGATGCGTGGATAATATCTATATCGGCGGGGGGACGCCCTCTTTGGCATATCCCTATTTTGTGCGCCTGCGTAAGGCGCTTGACGAAGAGTTTTTCGTGCGTGATGGTGCCGAGATAAGTATGGAGTGCAATCCCGAGAGCGTTACGCCCGAGTTTATCGACGCGGCGAAGGCTATCGGTGTGAATCGCGTCAGTTTAGGGGTGCAGAGCCTCTCCGACCCATTACTTCGCGTTATCGGCAGGGCGCACGACCGCCAAAAGGCATTGGACGCGCTTGACAGCTTGACCAAGGAGTTTCCCGCAGTAAACGTTGATATTATGGTTGGGCTTCCGGGACAAAGTGAGAAGGATGTCGCGGAAACGCTCGGCACGGTGCTATCCTATCCCATATCGCATCTCTCATGTTATAGCCTTATTTTGGAAGAAGGCACGCCTTTATGTGCCGCGGCGGAGAGGGGGGAGTTTGCGCTTGACGACGACTATGCCGTTGACCTGTACGATCGTGCGAGGGAAAGGTTGAGTGCGACGGGGTTTCATCGTTATGAAATAAGTAACTTTTGCAAGGGCGACGCCGTTTGCGCCTACAACCTTTCTGTTTGGCAGTACGGAGAATATCTGGGTTTTGGTCTTGGCGCCTCCTCTTTCCTCCGTAAGGGAGAAGGGGATTTTGCCGTCAGATTGAAAAATGCGGACGATATGAGCGTCTATATTTCCTCGTCGGGTAGAGAGGGCGGCTTGCGCGAGGAAATAGTCAGAGAAGAAGGGGAGCGCGAGTTTATTATGCTTGCGCTTCGCTTAGAGGAAGGTCTTGACCTTGCCTCTTTTTATGAAATTTTCGGCTTTGACTTTATGCAAAAATACGGCGAGAAGGTAAAAAAGTTGTCAAAAATGCTCTGCGTGACGAAGCAAAAAGTGGCCATCGCACCCGAATATTTCTATGTTTCCAATTCGATTATAGAAGAACTAATATATTGATTTATCGCAATATATCTTTCTTTTGAGGTATTATTTATAATCCATGATTATAAGAGATGCTTTTTTGAAATAATAAAATTTTTTTGATTTTTCGTCATAAAACCCTTGACAACGGCACATACTCGTATTAGAATGTTAGCAGTCAGAGGCAGAGAGTGCTAACAAATAAAAGCACCGAGTGCCAACGAAAGTGTGCAAGGAGGTATGATATGGATTTGACCGCGAGAAAGAGAAAGATACTCGGCCTCTTGGTCGAGAGATATATCAAGACCGCCGAGCCCGTATCCAGCGGCGAGATCAAGGCTCTCTACGGTGAGGACATCAGCTCCGCTACCATCCGCAGCGAACTCGCTTCGCTGGAGGAACTCGGCTATCTCGTACAACCTCACGTGTCGGCAGGACGTATCCCGACCGAGGTCGCCTATAAGCTCTACGTGGAGAATATCCTCGCAGGGGAGAAGAAGGAGATCCGCGTGGCGGGCGTACGCGACTACCTTGACAAAAAGATCGTGGAGATCGAGGACGTCGTCCGCAATACCGCTCGTGTGATAAGCGACGCTACCAACTATACCAGCGTCATCGTTATCAAGAATACCGACGATATCCGCATTCGCGAGGTAAAGCTCGTAGAGGTGGACGCAGGCAGGGCGCTCGTGGTCATCATCACGGATAGCGGCGTTATCAAGGATAATATCATAGAGATCCCCGTGAATATGGGCAGCGGCTACGTAAGCGCGGCGAACGAAGTGGTCAACGACCTCTTTGCGGATAAGACGCTTCGCGACATTCGCGCCGGCGTAATGAATATCGACGAAGAGATGATGCAGTATCACGATATCTTTGATAAGATCATCAATCTCCTCGAAGCCTATGCCTCGGGGCGTCACGATAAGGTATTCGTCGAGGGCACGAGCAAGATGTTTGCCCATCCCGAGTTTTCCGAAATCGACAACGCGCGTGACTTCATCCGTTTGCTCGACGAGAAGGAGAAGCTCGGTGAACTCATGACCAACGACGGAGATATCGAGCTCTCTGTCAGGATAGGCAAGCCCGACGGCATCGAAGGGAATTGCTCAATGGTAACGGCGCGCTATTCGATCGGCGGCGCCGAGATCGGCAAAGCGGGTGTGATCGGACCCGAAAGAATGGACTATGATAAGGTGGTGAGCGTGCTCCATTATATCCAAAAGGTATTTAACGGAGAGGCTGACCCCGATGATAAGGAGAAGAAAAATGGCGAGATCCGCAAACGAAAATAAGAAAAAGGCATCCAAGCAAGAGGAAGAAGTCGTGTCCTTCGATACGGAGGAAATGATCCGTGAAGAGCAGCCGAAAGTCGACCCGCAGGTCGAAAAATTGACCCAAGAACTCAAAGCGGAAAAGGATAACTATCTCAGGCTTCGTGCCGATTACGAAAACTTCCGTAGGAGGAACCAGGAAGCGACTGTCGCCGCCCGTCGTGACGGCACCGCTAATGCGGTGGAGGCGATCCTTCCCATCATCGATTCCATCGATAGGGCGTTTAATATCTGTGCGGACGAAAAGTCCAAAGAAGGGCTCCTGCTTATTAAAAAGCAAATAGAAACCTCTCTATCGCAGCTCGGTGTGACCGAGATAGCCGCGGAGGGTGCTGATTTCGACCACAACCTGCACAACGCCGTACAGCGCGCGGAAGTGGAAGAAGCCGAGGTCGGCAAAGTCCTCGAAGTTTATCAAAGAGGATACAAGCTGGGCGACAAGGTCATCCGCTACGCGATGGTGAAGGTCGGCGTAGAAAAGAGCGAATAAAAGGATAAAGGTTATCCTTTCAAACATATACACACCGAGGCAGTGCCTCAAATAAATAAAAAAAGGAGATAAAAAAACTATGGGAAAGATCATCGGTATTGATTTGGGAACCACCAATTCTTGCGTAGCCGTCATGGAAGGCGGCGAGGCAACGGTCATCGCAAACGCAGAAGGCGGCAGAACTACCCCTTCCGTCGTGGCTTTCAGTAAAGACGGAGAGAGGATCGTCGGTCAGGCGGCAAAACGTCAGGCTGTCACGAATCCCCAGCGCACAGTTTCCTCGATAAAGAGGGAGATGGGCACGACCTATTCCGTCAAAATCGACAATAACAGCTACTCTCCGCAAGAGATAAGCGCAATGATCCTCAGCAAGCTCAAAAAGGACGCCGAGGCTTATATCGGCAGCAAGGTCACGCAGGCGGTTATCACCGTCCCCGCTTACTTCTCCGACAGTCAGCGTCAAGCGACTAAGGACGCCGGCAAGATCGCCGGGCTCGAAGTCCTGCGTATCATCAACGAGCCGACGGCTGCAGCGCTTGCTTACGGTCTCGACAAGTCGGAGAATAAGAACCAAAAGGTCTTGATCTATGACCTCGGCGGTGGTACCTTCGACGTATCCATCCTCGAAATCGGCGATGGTGTGTTCGAGGTGTTGTCCACCAACGGCGATACTCGTCTCGGCGGCGACGACTTCGATAAAAAACTTATGGACTACATCGTCAGCGAGTTCAAGGCAAAGGAGGGCGTAGACCTCTCGACCGATAAGGTGGCAATGCAGCGTATCAAGGAAGCTGCCGAGAAGGCGAAGATCGAGCTTTCCGGTATGACCAAGACCAACGTGAACCTCCCCTTCATCACGGCGGGTGCGGACGGTCCCAAGCACCTTGATATGGATATCACCAAGGTAAAGTTCGATAGTTTGACCGCCGACCTCGTGGAGCGCACCATTCGCCCGACCAAGCAGGCGATGAGCGACGCGGGCATTACTTTCAGCGAGATCTCCAAGGTCATCTTGGTTGGCGGTAGCACCCGTATTCCCGCAGTCATCGACGCAGTCAGGAACCTCACGGGCAAGGAGCCTTATAAGGGTATCAACCCCGATGAATGCGTGGCTATAGGCGCAGCGATACAGGCGGGCGTTCTCGGCGGTGAAGTCAAGGACGTTCTGCTCCTCGACGTGACTCCGCTTTCCCTCGGTATCGAGAC
>DFEQ01000085.1 GCA_002368735.1 Christensenella sp. UBA3798 | reverse complement strand
CCTGATCGTCAAGAGCGGAATATGCAGCCTCCGAATCCAAGAGGTCTTGCTTGTTTTCAACAAGAGCTTGCTCCGCCTCGGTCATTTCGTCAAAGTATGATCTTGCCACGTCTATTTTCTCTTTACAGTCGGGGGTATAGACCACGGGGTCGGGGATGTCGGCGATAAGTGCTTCCATATAGTCTATCTCCGCCGCGAAAAGGTCGTCGCGATTGATGACCTGCGTTTGCTGATCCGCCTCCAACGCGGCGTAAGCGTCGTGCGCCGCGGCGATGGCGCCCTTCTTGTCAAGGCTGACTTCGCCGATGGCGTCGATCATCTCTTCCACCACACCGATCTTTGCATTGCCGATGGCGTCGATCAAGGCGTTGAGCGCGCCGGAGATCTGCGCCTCTGTCACGTTTGTTTCGGCTATAACCGCTTGGGCATCGTTGATGGCGTCACTTAATACTGCCGCCACGGTGGGATATTCTGCCACGATAGCGTCGAAGTACTTCTCTGCCTCAACGATCGCATTCGCCAAGGCGGTCTTGTCATTCTCTGCGATCACGATCTCGACGCTCGCCTCTGCAACGTCGTTGTAGTTCGTACCGCCGACCACGCGGTAAGAAACGACGTAATCGTCCGCCACGTCGGTAGCGGTCGGAATGGCGGCAGACCACTCGCCGTCGCCGAGTCTATACTCAATGGTGCCGCCGGTGGTGGAACCCGCGTTGACGAGCTCTTGCGCTACGCCGGTATAACGGAGTCCGGTCTTAGCGGTCGGCGCGGTTACGACCGCGTCGATCTTATTGATCTTAATGACGGCAAAACCACAGTAATCGTTGTATCCGTTCTTCGTAATTTTGAAATAAATCGTATACGTGCCGGCAGTTGTTTTTGTTATCTCTTCCATGGCATAAGAGTCTTCAACTTCGCCGTACAAGATGGTATAGTCATCCGCGGGATCGGTCACATTGACAGTAATACCATGAGCCTCGCCATCGTAGTCCGCATCATAACCGACGGATACGACCGTCATGTCCTTTGTGAAATATGCGTATAGATTGGTACCGTCTTCAGCCTTATCCCAAGTACGGACACTATGACCATCTGCATCGGTATATTGGGTCCCCGTGCCGTTTTCTCCGTCGAAATAGCCTCTAAAAGTATACCCCTCTTCCGTCATGGGAGGAGTAAGATCAAAGTTTGAACCGTAGGTCAAGTTTTGATTATCCCCGTTGACGATGACGCTATATTCGTTAGCCTCCCACTGTGCATATACGTAGGTGATGCTGTCGTCCGCAATAATAGCGTTTACCTGCTCTGCAGTCAAAGTCGCATCGGTGCTATTGCCGTAAGCGGTCCCTGTCCCCGCAACGTTGGTATTCCAAGAAAGGAAGGTATAGCCCGTCCTAGATGGAACGGACAAGTTTGCAGTTTGATTATATGTTAGGTTTATACCGGATATACTCCCGCCACCATTCAGATTTCTGTATAAATACTTTTGCTTTTCAACCGCATTAATAGTTCCAAAATTATAAGCTGCGTCAATATTGCTACGAGTACCTACTCTGTAAATAGCATCCTCACTATTTGCAGTTCCGGCAATAAAAGTCCAACTGTTTTGGGCTTTATAACCATCGGCAAGCTTTGCAAAACAATAAACGGTAGAGTATTTAGCAAACTCCGTTCCGCTGGCGCTTCCGCTTGTAGCATTGCTAGCAGTAGAAAGGTAGGCGTCTTTGATACCGGTACCTTTCGCAAACGTCATCTTATATGTGGTTGTTTTTATTTGTATTGAAACACTGGTCAAATGTACATCGTTATACATATAACTGCAACTTATATAGAAGTATATCTTCTCATAAGTACTGTATAAACTATTAACCGTCTCCGTTAATTTGCCGCTTTGTTTTTCACCGGGAGATATATAAGACGGAACTGATGGATCATCATACCTTATAGTAATAGCGCCAACTGAATCTGTAATATTAACAGAAAAGGTTAATGCAGACGCATACGCACCATTAGCGGGTCTTGTCCAAACGATACATAATGGATCCTTGTTTCTGTCGGTGAGCATCTCAGAAGCTGAAATACTTTTAATTTTGGTATTATCCCATGAGAAATTACCATATTTACCTTGTGCATTTCCGGCATTGATATTAGCAAGCGATAATGAATCAATAACCGGGGTTGCCGCGTGCGCCGTTTCGGTCGCAGGCGCGGCAAAGATCGCCGCCACAACGCCGAACACGAGCACGAGGCTCATTACGATCGCCAAGGCGATCACGTTTGTTTTGCGTTTCGTTTGTACCATACTTTTTCTCCTTATGAAAGAATTTTCTTTTTTATTAAAAAAGATTATTTATCATTGTAACAAACCAAGTGCAACAAAAGTGCCACAAAAGGGAACGTTCGACGAATTTTTTCGGACGGAGGACGGCGTTTTTACTATTGAAAAATATGCGGCTTATGATATATAATAAAAAAGATGACCAACAACGCCGCATTCAATGCATCGGTGTGCATCATCGGGATATTGATCCTCACGATACACGTCGTCAATCTACTAACGAAGAAAGAGAGGCGGAAGGACGAAAACGTCCTCTTGATCTTTTTTCTATTCACCATCATCCATTTTGCCACCTATTTGACGTTTACGTTCGTCAAAGCGTACTCGGTGACGGGCAACGCCTATATCATTGCTTTTTATACGGTTTTTTACGTGATGAACAATTTGGAAGTTTTCCTGTTGACCCGCTATGCGCATAATTATATGGGTATAAAGCCGAATACGGAAAAGGCGCTTTCTATCGTGAATCTCGCTCTCCTATCGATTTTCGTCCTGCTGGATATCATCAATATCTTCACCGGCATCTTCTTTACGGCAGAGGGCGGTGAGTACTTGCGCAGCAAGACGATGATCGTCAGTCAGGGATATCAGTTCGTGATGTTTGCCACCATCTTTATCGTTGCCGTCACGAACAAGAAGCTTAACGCAAGAGAGAAGACCGCCTTTTGCCTGTATTGCGGATTGCCGCTCTTTGCCATCATATTGCAAAATATCTTTAAAGGCTACGCGATCGGCTACCTATCCATCATCGTAGCGATAGAGGTATTGTTCCTCTTTTTGAACGTAGAGAAGAATATCGACCTCGCCAAGGAGGAGGAAAAGAACAAAGCAGCTCGGATCAAGATCATGCTGTCGCAGATACAGCCGCACTTTATTTATAATTCTCTGTCCTCCATCTCCACGCTGATCCCCCTGGATCCCGACAAGGCGCAAGCCGCGCTCGACGACTTCACCGAATATCTCCGAATGAACCTATCCTCGCTCACCGAGGTCAGGTGCGTGGCGTTTGAGAACGAACTCAAACATATCAAGACCTACGTCTCCCTTGAGAAAATCCGTTTCGGCGACAGGCTCAAGGTCGTGTACGACGTTAACACGACGCACTTCATGCTTCCGCCTTTGACCATTCAGCCCATAGTGGAGAACGCCATCAAGCACGGCATCTTGAAAAAGCTTGAGGGAGGCACCCTATCCGTCAAGACCTATGAAACGGATAAAACCTACGTAGTGGAGATCGCGGACGACGGCGTCGGCTTTTATATAGCTGACGTGGACTTTGAAGCAAACAAACACTTCGGGCTGAAAAACATTCAGTACCGTTTGGCGACAATGTGCGGCGCTGACCTTGCCGTAAAGAGCGAGATCGGAGTCGGCACGACCGTTACCGTTACCTTCCCTAAGGAGAGAGCAAATGAGAATACTACTCGTTGACGATGAAGAACTCCAACTCCTGCGTTTGACGGACGCAGTCAAGAAAGCCCTGCCCCAAGAGAGCGACATTTTATCCTACGTCAATCCCGTGCTTGCGTGGGAAGAGAATAAGGAAAAGGCGGTGGATATCGCCTTCCTCGACATCGATATGCCCGTGATGAACGGCATGATGCTCGCAAAAAAGCTGCAGACCGTCCATCCGCAAGTCAACGTCATTTTCGTCACCGCCTATAACGAATACGCCTTGGACGCCTACAAGCTCCACGCTTCGGGCTACGTGACCAAACCCGTCAACGTGGAAAAGATCAAAGCGGAACTGGACGGGCTACGCTATCCGGTCGAGCTCACGCCGACCAAGATGCTGCAAGTCAAGTGCTTCGGGAACTTTGAGGTATTCGCGGGCGGGGTCCCCGTGAAGTTCGCGCGGACTAAGAGCAAAGAACTCTTTGCCTACCTCGTGGATCGCGAAGGCGCCGCCGTCAACGTCAACGAACTGAACGCGATCCTGTGGGAAGAAGACAAAAAGTCCTATTTCCGCAATCTTGTCGCCGACATCCAATCGTCCTTAAAAGCCGTGGGCGCCGAGGACGTCTTTGTAAAAAGGCGCAACGAGTGCCTTGTCGACCCCACCAAGATCGACTGCGACGCCTACGAATACCGCAAGAACAATCCCGATGCGATCCGAATGTATCGTGGGGAATATATGGCGCAATACAGCTGGGCGATTTTTGAGGAGTGAATCAATAACTATTTTGCGGATTTTGTGACATTTTTCAGTCACAACCGAAAATGCAGGGACAGTGCGACGAACACGCGGGGAGGATCTCGACCATACTAAAACCAAGGGAGAACAAGGGACAATAAGGGATCCCCTTTTTCATATTTTTATATAAAATAGGCACAAGATCAGCAGCGGATAAAAATGATCAACCGGGCGGATATACAGGTATAATCCACGAAAAGAGGTGCCGCGGCTCATCGTGACACCTCTCATTCGTTATTTGAGACGAAAGGGTTTTATTTCGCCTGATCGTATGCGCCGTCAAGGAGTTTTTGGATGTCCTCCTCGTTATAGGTATCGTCCAAGATCACGGTAAACCAAGCATGCTTTGACTTCGGGAACGCCGAGCGAACGATCTTATGACCCGCCTCCCGCACGGTCAACGCATAGTCCTCTCTCAAACGGAGGAGCAGTACGACCACGCCGTCCGTTTCATAGACGTAGACGAAGCAGGTCTTGGCGTCTTCCTTGACCGCGTAGTGGGTATCTGCAAGGGGCAGCCCCGTATTGGTCCTATTGACGCGCTGATTGAGCTCCACGGTCTCACCGTACTTATCCGACAGATATTCGGCAATACCTTTCTTGCTGCGATGGATGGTCACAGTCGTCGCTTTTGCCATTGCAAGAGTCTCCTTGAGGGAGAGTCCTTCATTGGCGGCTTGCTTGCCACCGTTCATCAGATAGGCATCGTCCAAAATCTTCTCGATCTCTTCCGGCGCGAAGCTGTCGTCCACGATCACGCTCTGCCAAGGAGACTTGCTCTTCGGGAAGGCGCTTCTCTTGACGATGGGGTGCTTCTCTGCGAGGGCTTTGCCGTATTCGTCGTCCACCTTGACGAGGAGCATCGTGGTGCCATCGATTTCATAGACGTAGACGAAGCAGAGGTTTTTCTCCTCGCCGACCGCGTAGTGCGTATCCGCAAGAGGTAGACCCGTCTTGGTCTCGTTGCCGCGCATGTTCAGCCTAACGCCTGCGTCGTACTTCGCTTTCAGGTAGTCCGCGATATACTGCTTATTCACGGCGCTGTGCGATACCGTTTCTCTGGCGACGGCAATATTCTCTTTCAGCGAGACGCCCTCGTCCGCCTGCTCTTCTTCCTCGGCGGGCTCTTCTTCCTCGGCGGGCTCTTCTTCAACCACGTCTGCCGCCACTTCTTCCGCGGATCCTTCGACAATGGGCTCCGTGGCGATCGCCTCCTCGACGGGGATCTCCTTCACCGCTTCGATCACGTCTTCTTTGAGTTCTCCATTCTCGAGGATGACCTCTTCCGTCGCGACTGCATTCAAGGTCTTCTTGAGATCCTCCAAGCAGCGCTTCTCGTTGAGGTATTGCACCGACTGCAAGAGTACGTTACCCGCTTCATCCAAGAAGGAATAACGATATACCCCTTTCGCGTCCACATCCAAGACGAACTTGGGCGTGGGTATACTCTCGGCGCTGCCTTTCACTCTGTTCTCCGCCTTGGCGCCCACCGCCTTTTCGCGAAGATGCTCGATGGCTTGATACGCCTCTTTCTCGCTTTCAAAGACACCCATCTCCTTGGAGAGCTTATCGCCTTCCTCATAGTAGAGCGTAAAGGTGCATTTGCCTTCTTCGTCCTTAGTGATATGATAGAACCCGACGTTCGTACCCTCGCCCGCTTCAATGGGAGAGGCGGAAATGAGGCTCTCCTCCTCGTCTTCCTTTTCGGGAGCGGAGGCGACCTCTTTCTTAAAGATCTTATTGATCCAACCTTTCACGAGGTCCTTGTGCTCGATGACGAAGATCGCAAGGAACCCTGCAAGGATGAGGAACGCGAGGATAAAGCTGACGATAGACGCCGCACATTGGTGAATGCAAAGCACTACGAGAGCGAAGATGAAGATCGCACATGCTACGCAGGAGCCGATCTTACCGAGCAAGCAACGCTTAGGCATGAGCGCGCCGAGACGGCACTTCTCCACGATAAACGCCGCCTTCGGGAACCAAAGGATGAAGTACAGCGCAAAGTAGAGGAGCTCGAGCATCACGAAGATAAACGCGACCCAACCGATGCAGAAGCCGTGACTGCACTCCGCAGCAACGACCTCTTTCTCCGAGACGAATGCGAACTCGGAGAGCCTATCGATCTCCACCGTGACGGTCTTGCCGTCCCCGCTTATGACGAAATCATCGATATATTCCACGTCATTCGCCGCATGGATGTGCAGGAGTTTGAACGCCTTGCCGCGCAATGCTTCGGGGATATCCATCGTCACCTTGATCGTAGCGCCCGCCTTGATGTCGGAGGGCTGGATCTCGGTCTTGGTCGCCTCGCCGTTCACGGTCTCGGTCTTGAAGAGTTTCACTTCGTATACGAAGGCGATCTCCTTGTCCGCATCCACGTACGCCTCGGTGATCTCCCGATAATTATTCTCGTTTGCCTTGGTCTCCACCTCGGCTTTGACGGTGACCTCCAACTTGATCTTCTCGATAAGCTCGGGCTTCACGTCGTCCGCGCCCACGATCTCCACCGCCACGTCGGGGACCTCATCGTCCTTGATCGTCCAGTTTCCTTCGGGAGTGGGATGGTCCTCGGGGAGCTCACCCGCCACCTTGACGGGGTCGGTCACCTGCTTCACCCTGTCCGCTTCGGGGATAGGATCCCCGTTTTCATCCTCGTCTTGCGTGATGACTGCGATGATCCGATGCCCCGTATCGTCGTGGGTCGGGTCATTCTCGTCGAGACACAGGACTGTGTAGGTCGTACCCTCGCCGATGGGATGATCGATATCGTCGGGGTTGCCGTCGCCGTCGTCGTCATAGTACCACTTGACGGTGACGGGCTTCGCGTCAATGTCAACGGTCAAGGTATCGCCGTTCCCCGCCTCCTCTTGGTCCTCGGGCAATTCGATCTCGGGCTTCGTGGCGGGATCCAGCTCGATGAAGCCGTAAGCGAGAAGGTACTTGTAACTTTCAAGATCTGCTTTCTCGTATTCGCCGGCAATGAGCTTCGTCTCGCCCGAAGAGCGCTCGGTATCCGTCCACGCAGTGCTGAAACGCCTGAGGTCGATGCTGCCTTTGCTATAAAGGGCGGAAGTATTACCCACGGAAGCGAAGTTGTCGATCTCGGGGAAGACCGTGATGCCGTCGCTGATCTCGTCGCTCTCGCCATCGCCGAGTGCGGAGGCGATCTGTTCTATGCCGAGAGCGTACAGACCGTAGCTCTCATCATCATCCGAAGCGCCGCCCTGCGCATATACGCTGCCGCCCTTTTGGATATAGCGCTTTCCCCAGACGCAGATACCCGCGCTGAACCATTCCGACGCACCGCCATTCGCCGTGATCGTGCCGCCCTTGACGAGGAGGTCCGCATTAGCGCAGAGCCCCGCCGACAGAGTATACGCCTTGCCGGTTGCCGAAAGAGTGAGCGAACCCGTGCCGTCGATGGTCATATCGCCGGTAGATAGGAGCGCCATGATATTCTCGTAATCGTCCTTGGTATTCGTGATCTTGCTTGTGCCCACGAGGATCAAATTGAAAAGATCCCAGCCGGCATAGGTCACTATGCTATTGTATTTATACACGTTCGGGTGATCTATGCCCTCGTCGCCCTCGTATATAAAGCCGTCGAGGGTCAAGGTATTCGTGTCGGGGGCGTAGCTCCAGCCCTCGCCCGAGAGCGTCTCCGAGGTCACCTGCGTGCCTGCGATATAGAGGTCGTATTTCGTCAGGGGTGCCAGGAACAGCTGCCCATCCGCGTTCTTTTTCACGACGTAATCTTCGTCGTCGCTGACAAAGTTACCGATCGAGTTATATGAAGTATCTTCGCTTTCCGTAAAGATGCCGGCGGCTTTCATCGTTACGCCGATCACCGTGTCGTTGCCGAGAGCACCGACGATGTAGGCGTGTCCGGTCTGATTTTGTTCAGTGGCAAAATAGACGTTATTGGTCTCGTAATTACAGCTATTGCCTATGATCACGGGGCTGCCGGATAAGGTCAACGAGGCATTGCTGAGCAAGATGGCGCCGCCTTTGCCCCAAGCATTCCCAACGGTAGCATTATTGGTGATACTGCCTCCGGAAATGATAACGCTTGCCGTCCTGTTGTTTCCATCCGTATGGATACCGCCACCGTTCAAGGATGAATAATTGTATTTGATCTCGCCGCCGATCAAGGTGAATACGCTCGATCCATATACGGAGACGCCACCTCCGCACAAGCCCGAATTACCGATGATCGCGCCTCCCGTCATGGTGAAAGCATCCGCCGAGTCGTTCGTTGATCTGAGCGCCACGCCGCCGCCGTACGTCACATTGCTACCCGTTGCATTATTGCCAATGATCGTACCACCATGCATATTAAACGAACCTTTATCTACGCAGACACCGCCGCCGGCAGTCGATCTGCCTCCCGTGATATATCCACCGACAAAGGTCCCTCTTGCGTTAGCGGAAGCGGCATTATAGGCGTCCTCGTCCACCACCGTCGCAAGTCCTGCGCCGTTTTCCTTAGGCGAAGCTACGGTATAGTAATGCGCAGTCGTCGTATCGCAATCATAAAGGTCAAAGGTAGCGCCGCCACCCACGGAGATGACGCTGCCGTTGCCCGTCATCTTGATAAAATGACCGTTCAAGCACAGCTTGGTGGTACCTGCGGGCACGCTCCAAGTGGAAGAGATCGTCACGTCCGAGGTCAAGTACCAGTTGCCCGCTTGAGCAGGGAGGCTCGTTGAGCTCTCCCAAACCTTAAAGATGACGCCATCGTGTTTGTGAGGTGCCGGGGGAGCCTCGGCAAGGATCGCCGCCTCGCCATCCAAGAGATAGACGTTATAGGCGTCGTTCTCGCTGTAGAAATAGTCTGCGGGGTCGGCATCGCCCATAAAGTCAGACCAACCGCTCGTGAAGGTGCCGGTGCCGGATGCCAGCCTGATGCCGGTCTTCTCCGAATTTGTCATAGCGCCTTCGATATTGATGGGGCTATTGCCCACGTGCACGTTCAGGGTGTCGTTATCAGCGGTGCTGACGCTTGCGTTATCACGAACGACAAGCGCCCCTTTCATTCCGACCGTAAGTCCCGTGGCGATAAGATTGACTGCACCGCCGCCGCTCTTGGTCAAGTTGTCGTGTATAAAGCCGCCGTACAACTTCAACGAAACGGTGTACCCCTTGGGATTATAGAACGAGATCGCGCTACCGTATGACCAAGCCGTCTTATTGTACGCTATTTCGCCTCCGTGGATCTCAACGGTGGAATTCTTCCATGCGAAGATCGCGCAGCCGGCGTTCTGAGCATAATTGTAGTTGATACTTCCGCCGTACATACGGAAGGTCGCGCTATTCTGGAGAAACACGCCTGCGCCGCAGTTGTTGGACGCCTTCACTGTGTTACCGATAATGTTGCCACCGTACAGATTGCAGATACCGGCGTCAATGTAGATACCGCCGCCGTGCAACCTGTTTTCCTTGCCTTGTCCGCCGGTGATATAGCCGCCGACAAAACTCTGTCTGCCGCTGCCCTCGTTCTCGTTGACATTGATAGCGTATCGCTCTTGTCCGTTAGTGTACACGTCGAAGTAGTGCGTGGTTTCGCCGCAATCATAAATATTGAGCGTGCGGTCTCCTCCAACATAAATAACACTATCGGTGCCGGTCACCTTGATCCCGTGACCGTTCAAACACAGATTGGTCGTGCCTGTGGGCACGTTCCAACCGGACGATATCGTCACGTCCGCAGTCAGATAGTAGCTGCCCGCCGAGGTGGGGAGGGAGTTCGTGCTCTCCCACGCTTCAAAAGTGATATCGTTATGCGTATGCCCGTCGCCACCCGAGCCGTTCTGATCGGTCGTAGCATTCGCCGTCCGCGTGGGCTGCACCAGCCCCACCGCCGCGATGATACCAAGCGCCACTACGAGCAGCACGACCATGATATAAGTCGTTACTTTCGTTCTTCGATCCGTCATAGTCAAATCTCCTTTCGTTCATAAAAGAAACTATTAAGATATTATAACATCGTTAAATCACGGTAGCAATAAATTAACTATCAATAAGCACTCTTTTTCGACAGTTTTCCCGTGTGAAAAGAAAAAGAAAGAGTCGAACACAAAAAAGAGGCGCAAGCGTTTGTATTCCCAAAGTTGTTGTGATATAATGTTCGCGAATGCGCATAATGCGCGCAAAACGTGATGCGAGCCGCCCGAGACGGGGGCTTGATTGGAGAAGAAAATGAAGCTGAACGACGTTTGGGGATACGGACAATTATTCGCTTTTTCCGGCTTGGACGGATTGACGCGTTACTACGACGATTTCGTCGGAACGCTCTCGTGGAAAAAGGGTGAGATACGCTTTGAACTGCGCGAATGGGTGAAGGTCACCTTCCCGCTCGAAGGCAAGGTGCGCTTCCGCGCAATCACGGGGGATATGATCGACGCCGAGACCGAGAAAGGCGACTTCTTCCTGACCTACGTCTCCGAAGACGCTTTGATCGGATACGTGCCCGAACTCCCCACCTTTAAGGGAGAAAAGGGGCTCAAGCATCATCTGAGCTGGGGGATCGACGTGTATGCCACCACCTACGACCGCATCGGCGTCGCTTGGGAAAAGAGAGAGGTCGGCTATAAGATAGCCGTCTATCACGCCTTCTCCATCGAAGGGGCGCGCGCGGGCGTCAACGAGACCTTGAGGACCGCCGATATAGAAGCCCTCAAGGCGAAGAGATACGCCTATTTCGAGAAAATGCCCAAGTGCAAGGACAGAAAGTACGAGAAGCTCTACTACAAGGCGCTCTCGGTCAACAAGGTCAACGTGCATTCCCCCCAAGGGACCATTCCCTGCCGCTGGACGACTCCCAACCGCGTGCCGCACCGCCATATGTGGCTGTGGGACAGCGTTTTCCACGCCCTCGCGATGGTGAACTACAACCCCGAGATGGCAAAGGACGCTCTGCGCGCCGTTCTCGAACAGGCGCACCCGGACGGCTTTATGCCGCACATGATGTCCCCCTTCCAATGCTCGGACGTGACGCAGCCGCAAGTGCTATCTTGGGGCGTGTGGAACGTCTATAAAAAGACGGGCGACCGCGAGTTCCTGTCGCACTACACCGACGTCCTGGAGAAGTACCTGATCTGGGATATGGAGCACCGCGACAACAACAAAAACGGACTCTTGGAGTGGCTGACCGAGCCCGACCAACTGAACTGCAGATGCGGCGAATCGGGCTTGGATAACAGCCCCCGCTTTGACTTCGACGACGAGATGGACGCCGTGGACTTTTCCGCCTTTGCGGTGAACGACGCGCATTACCTCTCCTTGATCTTTGCCGAGCTCGGAGACGCGGCGCGGGCGGAAAAATGGCAAGGCATCGCGGATCATATCAAGGATAGGATCAACGCCGAACTGTGGGACGAAGAGACGGGGGCATATTACGACAAACTGCTCACGTCGGGAAAGCTGACTCACGTGCTGTCCCCCCTCAGCTTCTTCCCCCTCTTTGCGGGCATCCCCTCGGCGGAACAGGCGAAAAAGATGGTGAAACTTCTGACCGACCCCACCAAGATCTGGACCCCCGTCCCCCTTGCCTCCATCTCACAGGATCATCCCGCCTTCTCCACCGATATGTGGCGCGGCGGCGTGTGGTTGAACCTAAACTACTTTATCATCAAGGGGCTGATGGATTACGGCTATAACGACATCGCGGAAGAGCTCAGGACGAAGACCCTCGAAACCGTCAAGAAATGGCACAAGAAGACGGGCACCATCTTTGAGTTCTACGACCCGATGGATAAGGTCATCCCCTATCGTTGCGAGCGAAAAGGCAAGCAGCCCCGCGTGCCCGACTGGCGCAAGCAATGGCACTCCATCGTGGACTT
>DFEQ01000101.1:38554-40245 GCA_002368735.1 Christensenella sp. UBA3798 | reverse complement strand
TTCCGAGAGAGAGGCGATATCCACGCCCCCGAT
This sequence comes from Christensenella sp. UBA3798, assembly GCA_002368735.1. Lineage (GTDB taxonomy): Bacteria > Bacillota > Clostridia > Christensenellales > CAG-1252 > CAG-1252. The sequence goes on along the minus strand of DFEQ01000101.1, from coordinate 40,212 downwards.
GGTCACGCTGCCGCCGTCGGGGCGAAGCACGCCGCCCATGATGCCGAGAAGGGTGCTTTTGCCGCTGCCGCTCTCCCCCGTAATGGAGAGAAAATCTCGTTTCTTGACGGTGAAAGAAACCGCGTGGAGTATCTCCCTTCCGAAACTTTTAGTGACTTCCGATACTACGATATCCGACATAACTTACCTCACCAAATCGGCGTAAATAGCGCCCACCGTCCTCTCGAAAGAAGCGGGAGCGGCGGAGAGGAAGACGCCGAGCTTCCCCGCGCTGGTCACGACCTCGTCAAAGAGTATCGCGGTCTCGTCGAAATAGGTCGGGAAAAGCTTTTTCATCCCGATGGGGCTGCACCCGCCGTGAACGTATCCCGTCAGGGGAAAGAGAGCCTTTTGGGGCAGCATTTCCACACTTTTCACCCCCGCCGCCTTCGCCGCCTTCTTGAGGTCGAGCGTCTCAGCCACGGGAATGACGAAGACGTAATGCGCGAGGTCCGAGCCCACCGTCACGAGGGTCTTGAATACCGAGGCGGGGTCCCGCCCAAGCATCTCCGCCGCCGCCTTGCCGTCCTCGGGGATCTCGGAGAGATAGTAGGGTGTGTACCCTTCTCCCTTCTGCTCCAAAATGCGCATCGCGTTGGTCTTCTCGTGTTTTTCCATACAAATAGTATAATCTTAGAGTAACTTTTTGTCAATCGCGCGCATAACGATAGAGAATCCTTGACTTTTCACTTCCTGCGGCAATACAGTATAGATATGAACGTGCGTCTCGATAAGACAAAACTTATGCGCTATGCCTTTCTCCTCGCCGCGGCTATCCTATGGGGGTTCTCTTTCGTCGTGCAAGCGGTGGACGAAGTGGCGCCTTTTACCTTTACGGCAACGCGCTGCTTTATCGGCGCGATCGTGCTCGTCCCCGTCTTTCTGGTGATGGACGTCATACGCAAAAAGAAGGGTTTAGTCCCTACACCCTCCCTTGAAGAGCGAAAAAAGTCGCGCCGCACCCTCCTCATCGGCGGACTGGTCTGTGGCGTGGTGATAGCGGTGGCGACAAACCTGCAACAATTCGGACTTTCGATGAACCTCGAGGCGGGCAAAGCGGGCTTTATCACCGCGATGTACATCGTGCTCGTCCCCGTCATCGGGCTCTTCCTCGGCAAGAAAAGCCCCGTCGTCGTATGGATATCCGTGGCGCTTGCGGTCGCGGGGCTCTATCTCATCTGCGTTAAGGGCGCCTTCAGCGTCAACACGGGCGATATCTGTTTGATACTTTGCGCCGTGGCGTTTGCCATCCACATCACCGTCGTGGACTACTTCGTAAACAAGGTGGACGGCGCAAAACTCAGCTGTCTGCAATTCCTATTCTGCGGCATTATCTCCGCCCTCTTGGCGCTACTGTTCGAGCGGGATAAGTTCTCTGTCGTCACCCTATTATCCTATTATAAGTCCTTCCTCTATATGGGCATCGGCTCGTGCGGTATCGCCTACACCTTCCAGATCGTGGGACAGAAGGGGACCAACCCGACGGCGGCCTCCCTCATCATGAGTCTCGAAGCCTCCTTCTCTCTCCTCTTCGGCATGCTCGTTCTTGGCGAATGGCTGTCCGTACGCGAATGGATCGGCATCGCGCTCATGGTGGTAGCCATCGTGCTGACCGAGAC
>DFEQ01000101.1:17278-38426 GCA_002368735.1 Christensenella sp. UBA3798 | reverse complement strand
GCGCTCTTGACGAATGCGCGCGCGTGTGTTATATTAAGAAAGATGAAAAGAGTGCTTTGCCTAATGCTGATATTCGCTTGTATCCTCGCCCTGTCGGCGGGGTTTTTCGCCTGCGAAGAAAAAGCGCCTTCCACCCCCGAAACTCTTGACAAGGACGCGCTTGCCCTTAGTCTGACGCGCGCCGCTTTCCAAGGCGACGAGGCATACGACGACGTAGCCAACGCCCTTCTGTCCCTTCTTTCGGACGCAGGCACGGAAGACGCCGAAAGCATTGCCCTGCTCTCCGCCCTTAAAGAGAAGGGGGACGCATTTGCCGAAGTGTACCTCGATATCAAAAACAACTCCTATACCATCGAACGCGCCGCCCTCTATCGCGACGCGCTCTCTACCGTCGCCGCATCGGTAGGCAGCCCCGAAGTGGCGGGACGCATCTATTACGCCGCGGCAAAGAAATACCGCGAGGACACGCCCTATACCTTATCGGACTGCGAAAAGCTCGCCGCCCTTCTCCTCGGACAGAATATGGCGGTGGGGGGCGACATCCTCGAGGCTCTCCTGGACGGCAATACCGACAGTTTGAACCAAAAGGAAGTCAACACCCTGATGCTCACCCTCGTATCGGCGTTCAAGAAAGCCGTGGGCATCTCCCCGCAAGCCAAGGAATATCTCCTATCCCTTGCCTCCTCCGCCCTGGATGAACTGGAAGAGAAGGGGGACGACCCGCAGATATCTGCCCTCCTTGAAGAGAACAAAGCCTATCTCCGCTCGCTATTATCCGCATTCCTCGGGGGATACGACGCCATATTATCCTTTACATCCGACTTCTTCGACAAGGCGGACGCCTCCCTCTTTATGGGGCTCCCCTACGAGAAGGAGGAGCGGGTGGTCTATTACGGCTACAAATACGATGGATGGGAGACGACCATCATCACCAAGGAACAATACGACGCGCGCTCGGGCGGATATGACGAATATATCGCGCGCGAAGCGACCGTCAAGGGGTTCACCGTGGACGGCACTTTCATCGTCTTCACCGAGGAGGACGCCCGCCTGGCGGATAACGTATATCGTCTGTATACCGCCTATACGGCATACTCCGCTATGAGCCTTGACGGTAAGAGCGCCTTACAGCGCGCCTTGGACGAAATACTCACCGTGCTTGGCGGCGCGCAAGACACCCTCGCCTATCTCTTCAACAGAGAACTGTTAGAAAACAGCGGCGCCCCCGCCGCCACCTTTGATGAAATGATCGCCGCCCTGCCCGCTCTCTCCGCTTTCGACGCGACGGACGGCATATCGGAGGCGGAAAGAAGCGCCGCTTCGCAGGCGATATCGACTTTTGAAAGTTTCCTGCACGGATATTTGCCGCTATTGTTCTAAAAGACTCTCTGCCTTAAGGAATATATCCTATTTGTCAGGATTGGGTTGACAATTTGATCGAAAAATGGTATTATTTTCAATGATATAAAAAAGGAGTTATTATTATGAAAGCACGCGTATTTATCTCATATTCCAATAAGGATCGAGCGTTTGCCGACCTAATCTTGAACTACATCGAAAACGATTTAAAAATACCTTGCTGGATCGCCTATCGCGACCTTATCGGTGGCACGATTTATTCCGAAAGCATCAACGACGCGATCAGCCAGGTCGAATGCATTTTACTGCTGTTTTCAGAGAATTCAAATAAATCGGAACACGTGAAAAATGAATTAGAACTGGCAATGAACTATAATAAACTCGTAATCCCCTGCAAGTTGGATAATTTTGCGCCGGAAGGTCAATTCAATTATTACTTAAAAAACAAGCATTGGCTCGAACTGGATAAGATCCCATCAATCGAACAGCAAAAAACGATTATCCGCCAATCATTGGTTAATGTATTGGGGAACGCATTTCAAAAGAAACTTCACGAAATGGATGCCCTATTGACTAAGATTGCAAATGAAGGCGCCAATGAACACCTCCAATCCTTCATCGATTTGTTGTACGATTTAACAAATAATACATATGAGGGAAAACACAATCGCAAATTGAATAATCTTCGTGATTTGATTTTCTCTGAGTTACAGATCTTGAAACACTCGCAAACGCCGGATTTTTCTAATTTGATAAAACTGATGAACGAGCTTTGGGATGTGATAAGAAAAACAATTTCAGATTAATGAGCAAAAAGCTCCGGTAATAATCTCTTCAAAAAAAATGCACCTTTCAGCAATTGAAGCGGGAAAGGTGCGTTTTTTACGATCAGAATTTAATAAGTATCTTCAGATAATTGTTCTCGCTGTCGACGGAGTCGGTAAAGGCAGTCGGGGCGGCGAGGAAGTCCACCGTCTTATCCGCGATGTTATCCACCCGCACCACCTCGTTGGCAAGGAGGTTGATGGCGGAATTCATATCCGCGGCGCCGTTATTGATGCCCACGACGGAGAGCTGACGACCCATGATGGCGGAGATATCGGCATTGAGCTTGCTGACGAATGCGTCGTATCCAACGATGCCCACCTTGCCCCCTTCCGCCGTCAAGGAGAAGGCGAGCTGCGGCTGCTGCGCCGAGCGACATTCAAAGACGGTGCAGTCCGCCATCTTGCCGCAGGTGATCTGACGAATGCGGCGCGCCGCGTCCTGCTTGGAAGAATTGATGCGATAATAGATGCCGAAGGACGCCGCCTCCTCGAGTTTCTTCTCGGAGCGGTCGATGATGATGGGGATCGCCTGATAGTAGATGGCGAGCTGGGCAAAGATGAGACCCAGCGCATTGGCGCCGAGGATAGCCACGTATTGCTCGTGCTTGAGGTCCAATTTATCGGTGAGCCCCGCCGCGATGCTGATATATTCGGTAAACACCGCCATATCCTCGGTGATAGACTCGGGAAGAGCAAAGACGGCACTCTCGGGAAGAACGACGTAGTCGGAGAGATAACCGTCCATATCCAGACCACGGGTGAAAATCCTCCCCTTGTCATCCTTCATATAGGGGGAAAGGAGTACGCGCTCGCCCTTGCGGAAGCGGCTACCCTCGTTCACCTCGCTGATGACCGCCGTGGCGATACGACCGGGAATGATGGGAAGCTCGACGTCGGTCTGCCCTTCAAACACGGCAAGATCGGCGCTCGTCAAGCCGAGCTTGGTCACCTTCACCTTTACATAGCCGGGACGGAGCTCTCCCTGGACTTCCTCCATCGAGAGGGTCTTCGGCCCCACGATTTTCCATACTTTCATACTACACCTTCCTATCAAGGTATCACTATTATACCACGACGCGAGCTCGAAGTAAAGAAAAGGCGCGGAATTCCCCTATTGATGTTTTCTATCGAAAATATGCTATAATAGAGTTGCGCTCCGTCATTCCGGTTTTTTTCAATACCTAACGCCAGTCGTTTTTACGAGGAGGATACGGGGCGGAGCGTATGCGGCAGAATTGCCGCATTTTTATTGTTGCGAAGGAGGAGAGATATGATATACGTAGGGATAGACGTGGCGAAGGACAAGCACGACTGCCACATCATGCGGGACGACGGCGAGGTGCTCGTGGATAACTACACTTTTGAAAACTCGCGCGAGGGCTTTATCGCCTTCGACGAGATAGTAAAGAGGAGCAAACGGCGCAAGGAAGAGGTCAAAGTGGGCTTAGAATACACGGGGCACTACTCGCACAACCTCATCGAAAACCTCAAGGCGAAGGGGTACGCTGTGCTCGCCCTGAACCCCTTGAAGGTAAACCTGTATCGGAAGTCCAAGTCGCTCCGCAATACCAAGACCGATAAGAGCGACGCTAGGTATATCGCCGAGGTGACCAGCGAGACCGAGATAGAAAAGAAGCGCTACGTCGTCAACGACGTGCACGTCCTCCGCTCGCTCACCCGCTACCGCTATCGACTTTTAAAGACGGTGCAATCCACCAAAAACCGATATCGCAGGGTGCTCCAAGTGGTCTTTCCCGAATTTGAAAAGCACTTCAACGTCAACTACCGCAGCGCGATAGAGCTCATCGGGCGATATTCCTCCCCGCGCGAGGTCTTATCCGCCGACCGCGACGTGCTGATACGAAACCTGAATAAGATGTCCTACGGTAGGTACGGCAAGCGCGCCGACGAACTCATCGAAGCCGCCGAGACCAGCATCGGGGTGAGCAACGCGGGGGACGCCTACGAACTAAAGCATATCGCCAAACATATTGCCTTTCTTGAAAGCGAAGTGGAGATGGTGGAGGACAAGCTGAAAAGCATCCTTACCCGCCTGCGCTCCCCTATCCTCACCATTCCGGGCATAGGCGCGACCACGGGGGCGACCATCCTCGCCGAGATAGGCAACATCAAGAACTTTCCAACGAGCGCCAAGCTGCTTGCCTTCGTGGGGTGCGAGCCCACGATATACCAGTCGGGCAAGTACGTGCTGACCCGCACCCCGATGGTCAAGAAGGGCTCGAAGTACCTCAGAAACGCCGTCTTTCAAGCCACCAAGTCCGCCTACGTCATCGACCCCACGATGCGCGCCTACGTGGACAGGAAGCGCGCCGAGGGCAAGCACTTCTTCGTGGCGCTCTCGCACGGAATGAAAAAGATGGTGCGCGTCATCTTTGCTGTGCTCAGAAGCGGCAAGGACTACGTGGCACCCGAGACGCCCGAAGCGGAGATAAAAAAAGAGGTCCCCGCACTAAACAGCGCGGCGACCCCGTGAAATCGTGATCAAAACAAAACGTCGAGTTTTGAGAGTTCTTCCGCGTACTTCTTATACTCAATCAGCGAGCGCGGAGAGTGGTGCAGAGACAAGCGCTCCGCGAGGGGACGGATAGGCGCGCACTTACTCCACCAGCTAGGGTGAGAACCCTTCCAACCCTTCAACATGGTGCCCACGAAGAAGGGGGTAGAGACAAGGCTCGGCAAGCCTTTGCGATTGAGCGTACTCCTTGTACGTGATGTCGCAAAGGCGCAGACAGTAACGAAGTATATGCCCCCTTATTCGTGGGCACCCTTAACGGCTAGCGCCAGTGCGCCGAGCAACCCCGCATCATTGCGAAGTTCCGCCGCCTTTACCTTCACGCGCGGATTCACTCCTGCACCGTAGACGATACGATTTAAGCGGCGAGAAACTTTATCGATGAAATAGTCACCTTGATTGCTGACGCCGCCGCCGATCAGGACCACGTCGGGACGGAAAATATTGACCAGCCCCGCAAGGCCTACCGAAACATAGTTGACGTAATTGCGTATCACCTTGGTACCCGCCTTGTCGCCAGCTTTTGCAGCGTCAAAAGGCACGATGCCGCTCCTCCCTTTCTCCTGCCACAGCTTGGCGAGGAGACTGTCGGGATAGCGCGCGACCATCGCCTCGGTCTGACGAAGGAGCGCCGTAGCGGAGGCATACGCCTCAAAGCAACCGCGATTACCGCAGGAGCATTTTTCGCCGTTCATGCGGATAGTCACATGACCGCCCTCCGCCCCTGCGCCGCCCTTGCCCGTTATCATCTTGCCATCCACGATGATGCCCGTGCCGATGCCTGTCCCGATGGTGATCATCACGACGTCGGAGAGACCTTTCGCCGCGCCAAAGACCGCTTCGCCGAGAGCAGCCGCATTCGCGTCGTTATCCACAAAGATAGGACAGGAGAGATACTTTTTCATCTCCTTGACGATGGGAGCGTGCTCAAGCTTGATATTATTGGAGTAAACGATCACGCCCTTCTTGCCGTCCACGGTGCCGGGGATACCCATGCCCAAGGAGAGGATATCGCTCTCCGCGATCCCCGCTTTTGCGGCGAGTCCTTTGATAAAGTTGGCAGTCGACTCCGCCATCTCGGCGCAAGTGAGTCCCTGTTTTGTAACAAAGCTGTCCTTCACGAGGATCTTTCCATCCTCCGTCGCGAGAGCGCACTTGATGCTCATTCCTCCCACGTCTACTGCTGCATAAATCATATTGTTTGACTCCTTTGCATTAGTTGATAAATTCTTCATAGATCGCGTTGATCGCCTTCTCGTAGTCTTCGCCCGAGACTGCGACGATGATATTGAGCTCGCTCGATCCCTGGTCGATCATCTTGATATTGACGCCGACGCGGGAGAGTGCCGTAAAGAGGCGGGACGCCGTGCCCGGCTTGTACGCCATACCGTGACCCACGGTGGCGATCAAGGCGAGATCGGACTGGATCTCCAAGCGGTCGGGACTGACCGCTTCGCGGATGCCGCCGACGAGATCCTGCATCTTGCCGCCGATCTCGGTGTCCGCGATGATCAAGGTCATCGTATCGATGCCGCTCGGGAGGTGCTCAAAGCTCATATTCAGGTTCTCGAGGACAGAGAGAAGCTTTCTCGTAAAGCCGATCTCGTTATTCATCATCGACTTCTCGATAAGGATGCTGACAAAGCCCTTCTTGCCGGCGATGCCCGTTATCAGGCGATCGTGCTGGAGGACGCCGGGAAGGATCATCGTGCCGGGATTTGCGGGCTCAAAGGTATTTTTGATATTGATGGGGATATTCGCCTTCCTGACCGGGAAGATGCTCTCGGGGTGCAGGACGTTCGCTCCCATATAGGAGAGCTCTCTGAGCTCGCGATAGGAGAGCTCGGGGATGGGTTTGGGATTATCCACAATGCGGGGATCGGCGGTCAAGAAGCCGTTGACGTCCGTCCAGTTCTCATAGATCTCCGCCTTGACGGCGCGCGCGATGATAGAACCGGTGACGTCGCTGCCGCCGCGGCTGAAGGTGCGCACCATCCCGCTTGAAGTAGCGCCGTAAAAACCGGGGATAACCACGCCCGAGGTGATGCCTGCAAGACGCTTCCTCGCCATATCGTTGGTGTATTCGGCATTGAAAGACCCGTCCTCGGCGAAGCGAACTATTTCGCGCGCGTCGACGAACTCGTAGCCGAGGTAAGCGGCGAGGAGATACGCAGACAACCTCTCGCCCTGCGCCGCCGCATAGTCGGGAATGGGGGATGCGGCGATGCCCGCCTCGATCTCATGGAAGATCGCGGGAAGATCGACCTTGTCGGAGATGCCAAGGTCCTCGGCAATGCCGACGAAGCGGTCGAAGATGGGCTTCAAAAGACCCGCAAGCGGGGTGCCCTTTCTGCTTTCGTGATAGGCGTTGAGGAGGCTGTCTGTGATCTTGATATCCTCCTTGAAACGCTTGCCGGGGGCGGAAACCACGACGTACTTGCGCTTGTCGTCCGAACGGATGATATCCGCTACCCTTTTGACGGTCTCACCCGACGCCATGCTACTGCCGCCGAATTTACATACTTTCATAGTGTTCTCCTTTTTTGTCTAAACCGCAAAAGCGGCTTTCTTTTCTATTCTTTCTCCCAGCTCGCCCTCGCAATGAGAACAAGCGGAATTGCGTGATGCACCGCCACATCTACACTTAATTTGAGGGCGCAAGCGCATAGAGATCAAGGCTTGACAAGGGTCGGACGGGCGCGTACTCCTTGTACGTAACCGATCGACGGCGCAGTCAGTAACGCAGAGATCTATGATGCACCGCCCTCAAACGATCTTGCGACATTCCAGATAGTACCGCTTCTCCTCCGCCTCGCCCATCGAGAAGGTCTTTCTGGGCAGAGAGCCGTGCTTGACCACGTAAGGGAAGAGGTCGGACTTCTCCATCACGGGCATAAAGATAGCCACGCCGTCCTTTGCCGCCGCCACCTCGGCGAGGTTCTTATCGCCGTGGATATAGTCCACCGACACCCCTTCGTGCGAGGCGATATAGCCGTCGATAAAGTCCTGCACCGCCTTGACCGCCTCCGCCGCCACGCGGGGGACGGATACGCCGTACATCTTGTCACGATAGAGGAGGGTGATGTGCCCTTCGCCGGATAAGCTCGCGGTGAGCTCGCGGATAAAGTCCTCGCCCGCGCCGAAGATCACGCGGTGGATCGCCTCAAAGACGAGGTCATCCTCGTAGAGATTGACCACTTCGGCAAGCACGTAGCGCGCCGGATGGTACGCTCTTTCGCTCTCGGTCAACGAGGGTTTGATGCGCTCCCACAAGAGTTTTGCGGTAGCCACCGAATGGTTGCCGTCGCCGACAGCGAAGAGGAAAGGCTCCTTACTGCCGTAACGGGAAAGCATGCGTTCCTCGTCTGCCAGGGAAAGCAAAGCGTCTATGGTGGGTTTGGGGTCTTTCAGCAAATAGCCCTTGACGGAGCCGCCCTTCATATTGAGCTCGGTGGAATAGAGGAGGTCGTCCTCGGTGACGCTTTCCCTCGCGGGCTCGATGACGGACTTTGCCTCATCGTCGATCAGGATGAGGACGTGCGGCAGTTCCAAAGGCGCATTCTCGCGGATGCGGATACGCACGGGAAGGCGCTCCTTGACCGTCGCCTCGGTGGCGCGGATGGGGAGGGTGCCCGTGGTAAAATCGTATTTCTCAAGGTCAAGAGCAAGGAGAAGCCCCGTGCGCTTGTGCCCGTAAGAGGTGATCCTCTCGGTCAGTATCACGCCGTTGACCTCTCGGAAGACTCCTTCGGTCAGGTAGCGGCGCATATAGGAATTGATGGATTGTATCCTCTCCTCCATATCCACCTTATCGAGGTAATACTCGGGAAAGATGATGTTCAAAGCGGAGGTCTCTCCGCAGTAATCCTTAAGCTGTTGCCAATACTGCCCCTGCGAGGTGAATTGGTCACAGGCGATGACAGCCCATTTCTTCAGCTCCACGTCCTCCTTGGGCAGGAGTACGCGGGGTACTCGTACGATGTCCTTCATTATTTTTTGGTGTTCCTCCCGAACTGTCTCGAATTTCTGCGGCTGAGGTCGGCGATGCCGAATGCGGCGTCCAAGGCGTCCATGAGCTTCTCGCCCGTGATGTAACGCTTGATATCGCCGTTCTGCACCAAGCTGATGATGCCCGTCTCCTCGCTGACTACGATGGTCAAGACGTCCGTTTCCTCGGTGATACCTATCGCGGCGCGGTGGCGGGTGCCGAGGTCCTTGCTGATGGAGGGATTCTGCGAGAGGGGCAGGAAGCAGCCTGCGGCGAGGACGACGTTATTCTTGATGATGACGGCGCCGTCGTGCAGAGGCGCGTGGGTATTGAAGATGCTCTCCAAAAGGGGAGCGGAAAGCACGGCGTTCAAACGGATACCCGTATCCAGCATATTGGAAGAAATGATGGTGGGACAGACGACAATCAGCGCGCCGATATTATTCTTGGAAAGGTTCTGACACGCCTTGACGATCTCGCCCGAAGCATATCGCAAATCATCCTCGTTGCGGGTGTTGTGAAGCTTGGCATATACGTTCTCCTCCGCCTGCCCGCCGAACTTTGCAAAGAGCAATTTGAGGTCGGACTGGTAGACCACCGCGCTGGCGGCGATAAAGATGACGGCGAGGAAGCGCATGATCTCCCGGGTGAAGTAGATGGACGTTATCTTGAAGAGGGCGATGACGACGTCCAGGGCGACGAACAAGATGGTATAAAGCACGAAGAAGATGCCCACGCGGTAATTTTTTTTGCGGAAGAAAAAGACCGTGATGGCAATCAAAAAAATTAGGAGCACGGCGGCGTCCACGAGGGATAGCCAGCGCATACTGCCTTTCTCGTCGAAATAGCTCATTAAAACGTCCATAAGCGTCACCTCTTCATAAACTATTACTCAGTATAATATAAGACGGACAAAAAATAAAGCGAAACGAGTAAAAAACTCGTTCCGCTCCGATCATATGGACAGTATTTGTCAGAAACGGAAGACGTCGTCCCCGCCGTCGTCGTCATCGCGCTTGTCGGAGGGATCGTCCGCCCTGTCATTCAGATCACTAAAGGGGTCGAAACCTTCGCCGCCGACCTTGACCTCCCACACCGCGTCGCGGCGGTCCTTGCCCTGCTTTGCCAAAAGGAAAATCAGGACGCCGATGAGGATAGCCGTACCTATCAAAGAGACCAAATAGAAGGCGAGAGAATTATCCAACGAGGCGCTCGAGGTCTCCTTCGCCGCCTGCGTAAGAGCGTCTGACAGTCCTTCCCCCGTGACACCCTTTATCACGACGTTCGCCACGCCGAGGAGCCTATCCGCCGTCTTATCCGCGCCGCCGTTCAAGCCGTCGATGGAGGTGATGGTATCCAAACTCGTCCCCTCGATATCCCCCTTGCCCGCATAGCGATAGATGCCGGTATCGTTCTCCCACGAGCCGCCCACGAAATTCACGCAGGGGACCTCCGCCCCCATAAAGAAGCGGTTGACCGAGAGCAAGCCGAGGTGGGTGTAGGTATACGGGTCGTCGTCTCCGTAGGAGAGCGAAGCCGTCCTCTTGTAGACGGGAGGCTCAAGAATGCTCACGCCGAGAGAAGATATGACGGAACGGAAATACTTTTCCTGCGAACGAGGGAGGTCGTCTGCGTAAAGGTAGTCGTAGTCGCCCGCCGCCACGCAGTCGAGGTTGATATAGAGCGCCACCCGCCCAATATCTATGCCGCACTTTTTGACGTTGAAGTCCCCAGCTATCTCCATGCCGCCCCAAAAGGCGATGGCGACGTCGTAATCGGAGGCTTGCGTCGAAAGCGCCTCTGCGATATAGAGGACGGTGCCCACCGAAAGCGCGGCGGACGCGCCATTGCCGACGCCATAGCTGTCTTGCGGCTCGTAGCCGCCGTAGTAGCAGCCGATGAGAACGCACTTCCCCTTCCCATTGTCCTTATAGCCGAGGACGTGCTTGTAGTTGTAGGATAGTTTGCTCCCCGTAGAGCTCTCGCCGTAATAGGTGAAGGCGGGAGTGGATATCTCGTATCCGAAGCCCGCGAGCACGGCGGACAAAGTAGCGGCGGAAGCCTCCTCCCCGCCCGAAAGGATGTCGCGACGAGCGTGCATCGTTGCGTAAGCGTTCGCCCGTTCATAGGGAGTCATGCCCCCTTCCGCCGCGGCGGTCACGCCCGTAAAGGTGAAGATGGAAAGTATGAATGCGATAAGAAGGGTCATAACGAAAAACTTTTTCATCTTATCACCTCCACGAGAGTCAAAACGAAGGAAACGGAAAGCAAGATGGTCGGAAGGAGTATCAAGGCATTCGCTAGGGAGTTTTTATCGTAATCGTGCGCGTATTTTTTGAGTACATAAGCGATGGCGGCGACCACGCTTCCATAGAGTATCAGCGAGCGCACGGCGCCCAAAATGCGAGAGAGCGAAGGCAGGAAAAGCACGGGAAGATGCGCTAAACCGCCCAGCAGGAGGGCGGGCAAAAGAAAGGCGCACGCCGTCAGCTCGAACTCGGTGAAGGGGATGGGGAAAGGATACAGCAACCCGCTCTTTCTGACGAATATCGCGTTATCGATGCGAAAGGTGATATAGACGAGCAGTTTGATGATGAATCCGAGGAGAACGACGGAGAATATGATTACCCACGGGAGCATCGCCCCGAAGGACATCCCCGATGAATACGCCGTCGTGCTCGTCATGGTCAATAGGTCCTCGAGCATCGCAAAGGAGCCCAAGACGCCGAGCACTGCGTAGATGACGTAGCGATTGATCTTTTTCAAAAACGTTATCACTTTTTCCTCGCTTCGATTGCGGTCGCAATCGCCAGATCCATGGCGTTTTCCACGCCGATATTACCCGATTTATAGTCCTGTTCCAACGAATACATCTTCATTAGTATGGTCAAGAGTTGGCGAAGGGTATAATTCGCCGCCGCCCGCTTCGCCTTCTGCAGGGGGTAAAGAGATACGCCGAGCGCCTGCGCCAAATCGGCGTCGGGGACGTTCTTTGCAAGGCGTGTATGCAGCATCAGGCGGATATGGTCGGTGAGTTTGGTAAAGAAGGGCGAGTATTCCCCCGCGTTCCTCGCGAGAGAGGATAGCACCTCGTAAGCGCCCGCGTAGCTCCCCCGCGCGATGGCGTCGGTGAAGTCGAAGATGCGGTAGGAGTAGCTGGGCTCGACGTAGCTCTCGACGAGCTCGTCGGTGATCTCCCCAAGGGCGATCATCTTGATGAGCTCGTTCTTGACCCGCGTCATATTCATCTCGGTATAAGCGGCAAGTTTTCGCGCCGCGGAGTGCGTGATGGAGCCCCCCATCTCCCCCGCGATGCGCTCGATATAGGGGACGAGGTCGGCTTCGGAAAGGGTGTCGAAGGTGAAGGCGCGCTCCCCCTTGACCTTGCCGTCGCAGTTGTAAAGTATGATAACGCCCGTGGGCGAGGGAGATGCGAGGTAGCGTTCGAGCGCCTTGACGTCGGCGTCCTTGAGCTTCCTATCGCGGACGACGGCTATCTTCCTTTCCGCCATCATCGGGAAGTTCTGCACGCCGTAGACGGCGTCCTCTACGTTTTGGTCGTCGCGCAAAACCTCGGTATCCAGCTCGGATGAAAGCGCCAAGAGGTCCTTGTACGCGAGCTCCGCCCAGTACTTATCTTCCCCGTCGATGCGGTACAAAGGGGCGATATCCCCCCTTGCTATTTGCGCTTTGAACTCATAGTAGAGCATTACTTCATTATAAAGTCAGACGTGGCGACGATATTCGCGCCCGTGTCTGCGGCGTTCTCCTCTATGACGTCGCCCGTACTGACCGCACGCTCCAAGCGGTATGAAGCCGCCCAAGCGAGGAGGTCACCTATCTTATCCTTCGGGATGGGGCGGTCGGTCTTTACGCTGACCACGCCGCCGAATGCGCCTTTTAAAAGGGTGGTGACCACTCGTTCGGGGTGGGTGTATTCCGCCCTGCCGTACTTTTCGCCGCGCGGGCAACCGTTGCCTTTTACCGTTATGGCGCCCCCGATCTCCTCAATGGTGAGAGAGCACCCCATCGGGCACATGATACAAGTGGTATTCATCATTCCTCCGTATAGATCGAGACGTCCCCCGTCACGAGAGATGCGTCTATCTCGATATTCTGCATTTCGCCGGGAGCCATCACAAGGGTCTTTTTCTTGCGTATGACTTCCTCCCCGCATTTTACGACGACAGTCCTTCCTTGATAGACCTTGTCCACGCGGAAGTAGATCTTGATCTTTCCTTCCCCTTTGTGTATCCTCTGCGGGAGGGCATATCTGACCCCCTGCGAGGGGAGTACGTTCACCGTATCGCCGCCCGACAATTCGCCCCGCGCAAAGCCTGCCGCCGATCTGCCCGCGACGAAAGCCTCCTCGCTGACGTTATCCACGAGATCGTGCACGTGTAGGACGTTGCCCGCCGAGAACACTCCGGGGACGGAGGTCTGACGATATTCGTCCACCACGGCGCCGCTCGTCACGCGGCTCATCTCCACCTTCGAGCCGTTCAAAAGGTCGTTTTCGGGGATCAAGCCCACCGAAAGAAGCAAGGTGTCGCAAGGAATATACTCCTCGCGCGAGAGGTCGGGGACCATCTTGTCATCCACAGGGGCGACGTATACGCCGACGAGGCGACCTTCGCCCGCAACGCGGGTCACGGTGGTGGAATAGCGGAGGGGGATATCGTAGTCGTTCAAGCATTGCACGATATTCCTCTTGAGTCCGCTGCTGAAAGGCATGATCTCGGCGACCAATTTGACCTTGGCGCCCTCGCTGGTCATGCGGCGCGCCATAATGAGACCGATGTCGCCGCTGCCGAGGATCACCACTTCCTTGCCCACGAGATAACCGTCTATGTTGGAAAGCCTCTGCGCCATACCTGCGGTATAGATGCCTGCGGGACGGGTGCCCGCGAGGGCGATCGCACCTGCACTGCGCTCCCTGCATCCCATCGCAAGCACGACGCTGCCCGCCTCTATCTCGAGGAGGCCTGCCGTGGGGGATATCGCGCGGACGAGTCTATCCTCGGTGAGCGAGAGCACCATCGCTTCCAAGAACACCTTGATGCCGCCGTCTTTCGTCACTTGATCACGGAAACGCTTCGCGTATTCGGGGCCTGTCAGTTCCTCCCCGAAGTAATGCAAGCCGAAGCCGTTGTGGATACATTGATTGAGGATGCCGCCGAGGCGGTCGTCACGCTCGAGGATAGCGACGGATGCGCCGCTTTCCCTAGCGCCGAGCGCCGCCGCCATTCCCGCGGGGCCGCCGCCTATGATCACTACGTCAAATCTTTCCATAGCCGTCTTTCACCTCGTAGGGCGCTATCTCGCTGCCCTTATCTCCGAGGCGCACCTCGGACAAAGGAATGCTTAGTTCGCGCGACAATATCTCCATCACGCGCGGGCGACAGAATCCCCCTTGGCACCTGCCCATGCCTGCGCGCACGCGACGCTTGACCGCGTCCACCGTATGCGCGGGGAGGGGGGAGTGTATCGCCGAGAGGATCTCCCCTTCCGTGACCTTCTCGCAGCGGCAGACGATCCTGCCGTAAGAAGGGTCAAGGGCGATCTTCGCCTTGATATCTTCATCCGAAGCCTCCGTCAAACGGAAGCGCGGGGGGAGGGGGCGCATCGCCTCCTTTTTCTGCAAGTGCAGCGCGGCAGATACCTTTTCCGCAACGTACTCGCCGATGGCGGGCGCGGAGGTCAAGCCCGGCGAACAGATGCCGAGCAACATAAAGTAATTTTTGAATTTACAAGACTCCTCGATGATGAAGTCCCCGCCTACAGCGGTGCGCGTGCCCGCATAGACGCGGATGACGCTCCTCATATCCACCTTGGGGATGAGCTTTCCCACCCCTTCGCGAACGAGGGCTAACCCTTCGCGGGTGACGGCGTTTATTTCCGCTTCATCGTGCGGGACGACGCGGGAGGTGGGTCCGAGGATCACGTTGCCGTCCGCCGTGGGCGCCACCAAAATGCCCTTGCCTTTCTCGTCGGGGAGGGGGAAAACGACGGTGTTCACGACGCCCGCCGCCTTGCTGTCGAGGATATAATAGTCGCCTACCGCGTGCTTCATCTCGGGCGTGGACTCGCCGAGGAGCGCGTTTATCTCCACCGCGCCCGCGCCCGCCGCATTGACGACGTAAGAGGCGTGATACTCTGCCTTATCGGTGACGACGAGATAGCCGCCCGCCGATTCGCTGATGCCGACGACCTTCTCTTCCAAGCGGATCTCGGCGCCGTTGACCACGGCGTGATCCGCCTGCGCGATGGTGAGTTTATAGGGAGAGACCACCCCTGCCTCGGGGGCATAGAGAGCGTACTTGATATCGGGCGCAATGTTGGGCTCCAGCGCTTCTATCTTCTCCCGCTCAATGATCTCCACCTTGACGCCGTTATTGACGCCTCTTTCGTAGAGCGCTTTGATGGCGGGAAGTCCCCCTTCCTTCGCCGCGACGAGAGAACCCACCATGCGATAGGGAACGTGGAGTTCGCGGGTAAGCGAGGGGAACATCGCCGCGCCTTTTACGTTGAAATATGCCTTCTTTGTGCCCGTCTCCGCGTCGTAGCCCGCGTGCACGATGCCGCTATTGGCGCGGCTGGCGCCCGTGGCAACGTCCGAGGACTTCTCGAGGAGGAGGACCTTGGCTTTATATGCGGCGAGAGAGCGTAGCACCGCAGTGCCCACCACGCCGCCGCCGATCACGATGACGTCAAATCTTTCCATAGTTTATTGCTGCGTGAATTTCTCCCGATAGAGGTCGATAGCCTCCTTGATGATGTCCAGGGCGCGAGCCTTGCCGAAGATCTCCATCACGGTGGTCTCCTTGTGCTCGAGCTGTTTGTAGACGTTGAAGAAGTGGGCGATCTCCTGCACGATATGCGGGGGGAGCTCGCCGACGTCCTGATAGCTGTTGTAGGTGGGGTCGCGGAAAGGCACCGCGATGATCTTGTAGTCAAAGGCGCCGCCGTCTATCATCGCCATCACGCCGATGGGGTAGCACTCCACGATGGCGAGAGGGGCGATCTGCTCGCTGCAAAGGACCAAAACGTCCAAGGGGTCCTTGTCGTCCGCATAGGTCAAGGGGATAAAGCCGTAGTTCGCGGGATAGTGCGTCGAAGTGTAGAGCACCCTGTCGAGGATGAGTGCGCCCGACTCCTTATCCAGCTCGTACTTATTCTTGCTGCCCTTGCTTATCTCGATGACCGCGATAAAGTCCTGCGGGGCGATGCGTGAAGGGTTCATATCTTTCCACAAATTCATGGGAAAACCTCCGTAAAAATCGTTATATAATATTTTAGCACTATATTATTGGATTTTCAAGAGATTATTTAGACGAAAGCCGCGCGCGGGGAAGGCTAATTGCCTATCGAATAGTGAAGTTGCTTCTCTGAGAGCGCCTTTTCTTTTCGCTTCAAGCGAGAAACATCACTTGCCGCTTCGCCGGCAAATATCACTCGGCGAAAGCCGAATATCACTCCGCATCGCGGAATATCACTGCGGCATCTGCTGCTCGCTCCGCAACGACGGCGCAGCCTCTGCCATTCACTGCGCATTCCGCATTCTGCTTAGAGAAAAACCCCCTCTCCCGACTTCGTCGGCAGACGATCCCCCTTTCCTCCCTCGAACGCTTTGCATTCTCGGAAAGGGTGTCAAATCGCTCCGCTCTCGATCGGATACATTCGGAACGAAGTGACCCATTTCTTCTCGCGTAACGAGAAATATCACTTTCGGCAACGCCGAAAATATCACTTGCCCTTTGGGCAAATATCACTGCGAAGTAATATCACGCGGCAACGCCGCACGTTCCCACATTCCGCATTGACACAGTTCCGCATAAAAAAACGTACCGCCTCGCCCTCGCGGGGAAACGGTACGGTCACTTGGTTCAGCCGGGCCCGGCACTTCTCAAGGGGTATCGTATTCGTATTTCGGGCTTTCGCCCGTGTGCGACTTTATCTTTCGTACACTGCATACTATGAAACAGCGAAGCAAAGTGTGAACGAACCGACCTTGAACTGCCGCATCGCGGCAACGCTTTAGTTCAGCACGTCCCAGATTTGCTTGCACATAGGTTCAACGTCCTTGTACTTCTCCGCGAGAGAAAGAGCAGCGGCAAGGGAACCTATCCTTTTTTCTTCATCACCGATTGCCTTATAAAGGCCACCCATATTATAAAGAGTCGCTGCTAAATAAGGTTCAAACTCTTCACGGTTCACGTTCTCGACCAAACGTGCATACAGATTGAACGATGCGATCAACATCGTTTCCGCCTCTGCAAGTTTGCCGTTATGCAAAAGGAAAGACCCCATACTGTTACAAATCATCGCTATGAACGGTTCGTATTTGTCACGGCTCACCGTTTTTGCTAAACGCATGGACATATCGATAGCCTCTTTGTAAGTCGTCTCTGCATCCATAAAATCGCCGTTATCCGCACAAAAATTCCCAAGCCTATTACCTTCTATCGCCACCCTCGGTCCATACTTTTCTAAACTGACATTCTCTGCCAAGAATCTTTCGCCGGCAATCGCCTCTTTGTAGAGTTTCTTCGCCTCAGTGAAGTTGCCGTTTCCCGAATAGAGATCGCCGAGATTGTTGCATGTCATTATCAAGTCAAGTTCATATGCCTCACGACTGACCGTCTCGGCTAGACGGCGTCTTATCTCGAGCGCTTCTTTAAGGAGTTTCTCTGCCTCTGTCGAGTTTCCGAAGTTCTTATAATAGACACCAAGATTGTTGCAGGACAAAGCCACGAACGGCTCGTACGCCTTACTGCTGACCATCTCGGATAGTCGTCTATAAATTTCAAGAGATTCTTTATAAAACTTTTCCGCATCAGTGAGATCACCATGTTTTGCGTAGAAATTCCCAAGATTGTTACAGGTCGCCGCTACCTGTGGCTCATACGCTTGACGACTGACAGTATCCACCAAGCGACGCCTTATCTCAAGCGCTTCTTTATAGAGTTTTTCTGCTTCAATCGGGTTGTCGTTCTCCGCATAGAAAGCACCGAGGTTATTGCAACTCACAGCAACATCAGGATCATACTTTTTGCGGCTGACCGTCTCCGCTAATCGACGCCTTATTTCAAGAGCCTCTTTGTATAGTTTTTCTGCTTCTATTATGCTTCTTTTTTTAGCATAAACGTTTGCAAGATTATTGCAGGTCATTGCCACATCGGGCTCATACGCTCCGCTACTGACCGCCACCGACAGGCGCCTAAAAATCTTAAGTGCTTCTTTGAATAATTTCTCCGCCTCGATTAAGTTCTCATTGTTATTATATAAATTTCCGAGGCTGTTACAGGTCTTCGCCACCTGTGGCTCATACGCTTGACGACTGACAGTATCCATTAAGCGACGCTTTATCTCGAGCGCTTCTTGATAAAGTGTCTCTGCTTCGATCGGGTTACCGTTATCCTTATAAAATGTAGCGAGGGCGTTGCATGCCATTGCCACTTTTGGTTCATACACTTCTCGACTTACCGTTTCCGCCAAGCGCCGATACATCTCCAGTGATTTTTTGTATAGGTTCTCTGCCTCAGCCGGATTGCCATTATCTGCATAGAAATTGCCGAAATTGCAACAAGTCATAGCCACATCAGGCTCATACGCTTCGCGGCTCACAGTCTCTGCCAAGCGCCTATATACCTCAAGGGCTTCTTTGATAAGTTTTTCCGCCTCCGTCGGGCTGCCGTTATTCTTATAGAATGACCCGAGGTTATTGCATGTATCTGCAACGGCAGGCTCATACGCCTCTCGGCTGACCGTCTCCGCCAAGCGCCTATTAATAACAAGTGCTTCTTTATACAGTTTCTCCGCTTCCATCGGCTTGCCGTTGTTCTCATAAAAGATACCGAGATTATTGCATATTAACGCGACCTCTGGTTCATATTCTTCACGGCTGACGGTTTCCGCAAAGCGTTTATATATTTCGAGAGCTTCTTTATAGAATTTCTCCGCCTCCAACGGGTTGCCGTTGTTCTTATAAAAAATACCAAGGCTGTTACAGCTAACCGCTACATATGGTTCATACGTTTCACGGCTAACCGCCTCCACCAGACGCCGCCCAATTTCAAGCGCCTCTTTAAGCAGTTTTTCCGCCTTGATCGGATTGCCTGTATTCGCATAGAAGTTCCCGAGGTTATTACATGTTATAGCGACATTGCATTCATCTTCCGGTGCTGATTCTGTTCTAAAAACATTTCGAGAGAGTGATAAAGACTCCAGATATACCGCCTCGACTTTATCCAAATTGTTATTGCTGTTATAAAGTGTACCTAACAAATTAAAAAGGGATGCGCGATCGGTGTCGGAGATCGAATCGCGCTTGTCGGGATCATCGTAGATCGATCTCAGCTTTTCTGCGATCGTGATCGCCATTGGATACTTCTTCTGATCGCCTAAAAAAGATACGTAATCATAGATAAAGTCATAGTCCTCTGCGTTTTTCGCCGCCTCATAGGCGTTTTCGTAGGCGCGCTCGATCTCGGTAAAGCGCTCTTTGTTCTCAAGGTCGAGTTTCAAGGTCTTGATCCTCGCTTTGGTGCGGGCAAGGAGCGTTTCTTCCTCCTCCTTGAACTGCATCTCGGCGAGGGCGCGGCGCTTCGCTATCGACTGCGCCATCCTGTCGAGGTCCTCCTGTGGGAGCAGCGCCTTCGCCATCGCGATATTGCCGAGCTCGAGCTGTCTAAGAGCCTCGGCAAGGACGGGATCGGCGGTTCCCTTCTTATTCTCCTCAAAGAAGAAAGACAGAGTCCCTAAGATGTCCCCTTCCAGCTCGGCATATTGCTTCTCGAGTTCGCCTCGGCTGACGGAGAAGCGCAGCGCGGAAACCTCGTCGCCTTTCTCGGCGGCGGCAAGCTCCAGTTTGCGTAAAGATCCGATCTGTTCTTTCAGTCTTTTCAGGTCGGGGTTGTTTTGATAGGCAAAGATATTTTCTGCCGAGATATCCTTGACGAGCTCCCCATTCATATAGACGGCACCGTTCTTGACGACGAGCTCACCCTTGCCCGGCAAGAGATCCATCAAGAATTGCAGAAGCTCCAGTTTCACGGTGTCCACGTCGTCAAACATTTTGTAGTAATGCCCGAAATCGTTAAATACGAGGCTGACCGCCTTTTGGATATCTTCGCTGACGTCGGGCTCATTCCCCACTGCTTTGAAAAAGACGTAGACGTTTGGCTTGCCCTTTTCGATAAATGCCTGCCGCGCGAGCTCGAGTTCCTCCATAGTGAATTTCCCTGCTTTGTGGAAGAACATAAAAATCGTCGCGTCTGCATTGCCGGTAATATAATCATTGTGCGCGGCTTGGGAGCCTCCCACGCGCATATCGTTCGGCGTCTCCTCGCAGATATACCCCTCGATGAATATGCCGCGGCTATGGTACTTATTATTGAGCCCCTGAATGAAACTCATAAGTTTCATGCGCTCAAGCTCAAGCTCGGTGATCGATGAGCCGATGAAGATGCGGATAGTTCTTTCTTTATCCATAGTGGGTCCCTCACAATAAAGATTTGTATGAATATTATAACATAATTCGACAAGAATAGTAAATAGAGGAAAACCATGTCGAGAAAGAAAAAGCACCCGCTATCGCGAGTGCTACTGGTGCCGCCTGTAACGGCAGCAGTTTAAGTTATATTTTTCGCTGATGCGAAAAGTTATATTGATCCTAACGGATCAGTTATATTGCCTCTATGAGGCAATTATATTCTATTCGTCCTCAACTGCGCAAAGCGCAATATCACTCGGCATAAGCCGAATATAACTGCGAAGCAATATAACTCGTCTTTAGGCGAATAGAGTTGAAAAAGCACTTGCCCAAAAGCAAGTGCTTTTTTCTGGTGCCGAAGGTGGGACGTCTGTCTCTCGCCGGGGTGGCAAACGCTGCGCTCGCGTTTGGCGCTGCCTTGCGTGCAATAACATTGTTTTTAAGTCGGCGCTCCCCCCCCGTTCAAGTCCCACGCATAGTATAGAAAAAGCACCCGCTATCGCGAGTGCTCTTGGTGCCGAAGGTGGGACTTGAACCCACACGTTGTCGCCAACAATGGATTTTGAGTCCATCGCGTCTGCCATTCCACCACTTCGGCTTGCCTATTTACTATATCATATTGGGAAAGCGATTGCAAGCGTTTTTATACAAGTCGCGCATTCTCCGCCCGCGCCCCGTATCGGTTCGTTATGTTGACTATTTCTGCCCTTTTTCGTTATAATCGAAAAAAAGAAGGTTCGGAGGATAGGATGCAAGAGAACGCAGCGATCGAGATCCCCGAGGCAAGGGACGTCCAAGGGAAAAGCGTGCTATACTGCCACGAGAGAGGCGAGTGGCGGGCGTGGCTCGAAGGGCATTTCGAGAGCGAAAGCGAAGTGTGGTTCGTGTTTCCGAACGTTGCCTCGGGAGAGGTGGGGGTCAG
This sequence comes from Christensenella sp. UBA3798, assembly GCA_002368735.1. Lineage (GTDB taxonomy): Bacteria > Bacillota > Clostridia > Christensenellales > CAG-1252 > CAG-1252. The sequence goes on along the minus strand of DFEQ01000101.1, from coordinate 17,303 downwards.
CTATAACGACGCCGTCGAGGAGGCG
>DFEQ01000101.1:0-17105 GCA_002368735.1 Christensenella sp. UBA3798 | reverse complement strand
AATATCGAGAGGCTGATCCTTATGGACAAAATGGGCTTGATCCATCCTAAGGTCAGAGCGAACTCGGAAGTGGAAAAGACGATCGCGACCCCCTTTGCCTACCCTGCCGACATTTTGGACGCCATCCGCGCGGACGAGAAGGCGTGGGAAAACTATCAGAACTTTTCGGACTCCTACAAGAGGATACGCGTCGCCTATATAGACGCCGCGAGAAAGCGCCCCGAGGAATACAAGAAGCGCTTGAAAAACTTCATCGACAAGACGCGCGACAATAAAAGGATCATGGGCTACGGCGGCGTGGACAAGTATTATCAATAAGGAGAGGGCATGAATCATCTCGGCACGAAAACCATCGAAACGGAAAGGTTGATCCTCCGCAAATTCACCATCGAGGATGCCCCTGCTATGTATCAAAACTGGGCGTCCGATCCCGAAGTCACGAAGTATCTGACCTGGCAGCCGCACGAGAGCCTCACGGACACCCGCGCCATCCTCTCCGAGTGGGTCAAGGAATACGACAAAGCGGACTATTATCAGTGGGCGATAGAGCTGAAAGGAGCGGGCCCCATCGGCAGCATCGCCGTGGTGGGAATCCGCGATAATACCTTAGAGGCGGAGCTCGGCTACTGTATTGGGCGCGCTTACTGGGGCAAGGGGCTTATGCCCGAAGCGGTGAAAGCCGTTTTGGGCTTCCTATTTGAAGAAGTGGGCTTCCGCCGCGTGATGGCAAAGCACGACGCGATGAACCCAAATTCGGGACGAGTGATGGAAAAGGCGGGGATGAAGTACGAAGGCACCCTCCGCAAAGCGGGCTACAACAACCGCGGGATCGTGGACATCGTCGTACACGCGATCCTGCGAGAAGACAGATGAGTAAAAAACTCCGAGAAATCGGAGTTTTTTAGTGATATTCGCTTGCGCGAGTGATATTCCGCTGCGCGGAGTGTTATTTTCGGCTTTGCCGAAAGTGTTATTTCTCGCGCTGCGAGAAGAAGCGGTTAGAGAAGAAAGCGCCGTCGACCGCACAGAGTGGTGCGAAGACAAGCGCTATGCCACCCCAAGAAATATGCTATTTCTCGGGGACCCCGGTTCAAAAAAGGGCAGGCGCGTACTCCTTGTACGTAACTGCCCTTTGATGAAATAGTTAGCGAAGTATTCGTGCCGCTATGTGCGGTCGACTAAATGTCGGGCGAGATAGACCCCCATCACCGACGCCATCATCAGCCCCCTCGTCCAGCCCGTGCTATCGCCGAGGCAATGCAGGTGACCGATGGAGGTGGAGAGGTCCTCGTCCATCTTTATCTTATTGGAATAGAACTTCAGTTCGGGCGAATAGAGAAGGGTCTCGTCCGAGGCGAAGCCGGGCACGATAACGTCCACGCTCTTGATAAAATTGATGATAGAGAGCATCGCGCGGTACGGCATCGCGGCGGTGATATCCCCCGCGACGGCGTCCTTCAGCGTGGGACGCACGTTGCTGTGCTCCAGCTCGTCCGCCCAAGTACGCTTGCCGTCCAAGATGTCGCCGTAGCGCTGCACGAGCATCTTGCCGCTACCCAGCATATTGGTGAGCTCGCCCACCTTCTTTGCGTATTCGATGGGTTGATTGAAGGGGTGGGTGAAATTGTGCGAGCAGAGGATGGCAAGGTTAGTATTGGGGGACTTGATCTCCTTGTAGGAATGCCCGTTGACGACGGCGAGGTTCTCGTCGTAATTCTCCTGACTGACGAAGCCGCCGGGGTTCTGACAGAAGGTGCGGACCTTATTCTTGAAGGGCTTGGGGTAGCCGATGAGCTTTGCCTCATAGAGCACCTTGTTTATCTCCTCCATCACCTCGTTGCGGACCTCTACCCTGACGCCGATATCCACGGTACCGGGCTGATGCAAAATGCCGTGCTGGGCGCACATTTTCTCGAGCCACAGAGCGCCGCGGCGACCGGTGGCGACCACGACTTCTTTCGCTTCAATGCGCTCGGTCTTGCCTTTGATGACGACGTCCGCGCCCTTGCACACTTCGTTCTCGATGATGAGATCGACGCACTCGGAATTGAAATACATCTCGACGCCGTTTTGGAGGAGGTACTGCTCAATGCGATAGTAGATCTCCTGCGCCTTCTCGGTGCCCATATGACGGATGGGGCAGTCCACGAGCTTCAGCCCCGCCTGGATCGCCTTCTTGCGGATCTCCTTGATCTCCTCGGGATGCTCCATCCCCTCGATCTTTTTATCCGCGCCGAAGTCCAAGTATATCTTGTCGGTGTATTCTATCAAAGACTGCACGGTCTCAAACCCGATGAGGTCGGGGAGATCGCCGCCCACGTCTGCGGACAGCGAGAGCTTTCCGTCGGAAAAGGCACCTGCTCCCGAAAAGCCCGTCGTGATCGCGCAGTTCTTGCAGTTGACGCAGACTCCCGTCTTCACCTTCGGGCAGACGCGCTTCTCTATCGCGGCACCCTTCTCGATGAAGGTGATCTTTTCCTTGCAACCGTGCTTGATGAGCTCGATTGCAGTGAATATGCCGGCAGGACCGGCGCCGATGATCAAAATATCCGTTTTCATAAGTTTCTCCCGTCGAAAGGTCACCTTTCGACCAGCCGCGCACACGCACAGCGTACTCATCATATCACATCGGGCAGATAAAAAACAAGCGTATTTTATTTAAGATTCTTTATGCTTGAGCGCTTCTTTCAACTATTCCACCTCGCCGCGCATATAGTAAACTATGACGGTCGGTGTGATGGATAGCGGTATCGGCGGGCTCAACGTGCTTGCCGCCCTGATAAAAAACCGCGTTGCGGACAGATATATCTATTTGTCGGACGGCGCAAACTTGCCCTATGGCAATAAAGGCGGGGGCGCCCTCAAGGAAATTGCGCTCGCAGGATGCAGAGATTTGGCGGAGAGAGGGGCTAACGCCATCGTTTTCGGCTGTAATACCCTCTCGGTATCGGCGCTCGACTACGTCCGCAAACGGGTGGTCCCTCCCGTATTCGGGCTCGTGCCCCGCCCCGACCTATTGTGTGGACGGGCGCTCATGATGACCACGCCGACGACCGCCCTCTACCTGCCAAAGATAGAGAAAAACGTTTCGCTCCTGACCCCTGCGGAGCTTGCCTCCGTGATAGACGGCGAATACCCGAAAAGTGAGGCTACACGCGCCTATCTGAGTCCCTTGCTACTCCCTTACGGCGACTGTGAAGAGGCATACCTCGGCTGCACGCACTATCTATATGCAACAGAGGTCATCAAACGCTTCCTCCCCCACGCCAAGATCTATGACGGCGTGGAGCACCTTGCCGCCCTCGTTCGCGCCGTCCTGCCCCCTTCCGAGAGCAAAAACCCATCCATCGAAATGGTGTTTACGGGCAAGAAGCAGGTGGAAAGATATCTATCCGTCTTATCCTCTCTTTTAAAATAGCGCCCGTTCTATCCCCTCCGCGAGGGCAAGTGAAAAGCGCGGCACCAATAGATCTATCTCCTTGGGGGTGACGACGAGCCCCGCGGGGAGAGAAGAACACCTCTCCGCCCGCGCCAAAAGGGGGACGCCTATGGATATCACCGGTACGCCGAGCGCCTCTTCCGAGATGGGCTCGCGCTTATTTCCCACGCCGCCGCCGGGGACGACCCCTCCGTCCGTTATCTGCACGGCATGGCAAAGCCGTTCCGCACGACGAGTGGACAAGGTATCCACCGAAATAATAAGGTCGGGACGATACTCCGCGCTCACTCCGCGAACGACGGCGGCGCTCTCCATCCCCGTCACGCCGAAGACGGAGGGGATCATGGTGGCAAGATAACGTCCACCTCTTTTGCCCGAGGAGAGGCGCTTGACTGTTTCGGCGCCCAAGGCGTCCACCACCGTGGCGGGATTGCCGAGCCCCACGGCAAGCACCCTTTTCCTGCCCCCTTTTATTAGGCTTTTTACGCACTTTGCCACCCCTGCCTCTATCGCCTTCATCAAGTCGTCGTCCGTCATAGGGTCCGCCGTCGCTATCAAGGTGTGATAGAGTGCGTCGCCGTGACGCTTGCCATCCTCGTATAACTCGGACGAATGAAAGGTCACTCGTTTTAAAAAGGGGGAAAGGGAGCGCTCCTCTATGCCTGCGCCGCTCCCTGCGAGCTCGGCGCTCTCCAAGGCAAGTTCCATCTTTTCCATACGGAATTATCGTGCGCGAAATAAAATAAAATATTAGTCAAAAATCATTGCAAAGGGGGCGCCCGCTATGATAAAATACTAAATACGTGAATAACAAACATAGGTGCAAGTCACCGAAAAGGAGTAAAAATGCCTAACATCAAGTCTCAAAAGAAGCGCGTACTGATCACCAAAGAAGAGTATACTCGCAACAAAGCGATCCGCTCCGAAGTCAAGACCGCCGTGAAGAAGTTCAACGCTGCGATCGCCGCCGGCGACGTGGCTGCCGCGGAAGCCCTGCTCCCCGTGACCGTCTCGGTCATCAACAAGGCGAAGAGCGACGGCGTCTATCATATCAACACCGCTTCCCGCAAGATCGCTTCCTTGAATAAGTCTTTGAACGCTATCAAGAAGTAATCTTACTTTCCCTCTATGTCCGGAGCAGCGATCCAAACCAAAGAGGAGGCATATCGTCTGTTTGACGAAGCCGTTACGGCGCTCACGACCACGAACTTCATCATCACGGAAAAGCCGATAACGGACCTTTTGAGATGCCTCATCTACAGCGATCACCTGCGGACATTCATCATCGACTGCAAGAAAGGAGTGGATTACGAAGCGGAGCTTGCCGCCGCCGTCCAAAAGACGGAGCGCGGCTACGCCTTCCTACTCCCCAAGAGCAATAAGAGGATCATCGCATTGGTCACCGGTCTACTCCACGATTTCGATACGGGAGCCAGGTCGTTGACCTCTTTTATTCAAAACTTCTGGCCCGAAGTGGACAACAACATGCGCTATCGCCTCTTCTGCGAGGAGATCATCCTGCCCTATAAGGATGCCTTCCGTCAGTCCTTCCTCTCCGAGGGTGCGGACGCGGAGGCTACCGTAGACGCGGAGGAGCGCGTGACCATCAGCGATTCGGTCATCGAAAACGCGGCTCCCCTCTTTGCCGCCCTGCGCACCGTCCTCGTGGAGGATAACAAGCTCTCCGACCGCAGGAGGGACTCCCTCATCGAGGTGACCGACGGCCTCTTCTACGCTCTCGAGAAAGGCAACCTACGCATCATCAAGACGATATGGATAGCCTTGCAACTTGCCCTCGAAGGCAACAAGAAAGCACAGCGCAAACTCAGCGATATTTCGGATTTTCTCGCTCTTTATATCTTGATCTGACGAGGTAAATATGGCGACCGATTCCACTCTTATCAAACTCATACTCTTATACGCGATGGACCAGATGGACGTCTCTCTTGAAGAGGACGTACTGACCGACCTCTGCACCAGCGACCATAATTGGATGAACTATATGGACTGCAAGGACGCCCTTGCCGCCCTCGAAGAGGTGTCCTTCGTCAGCAAAAAGACCGCGCAGAATAAGATAAGCTATTCCATCACCCCCGACGGCAGGATGTGCCTTGCCAACTTCTATACCCGCATCCCCATCACCCTGCGCGAGGAGATAAAGACCTCGGTCAAGGAGGACAGGATGAAGTATCGCCGCCGTCAAGAGTACGTCAGCGACTACTTCCGCAATAGCGACCAGACCTATACCGTGCTACTGCGCATCATGAAGCCGGGCGGCGACGGCGCCCTCGTGGAGCTGAAGATGGTGGTGGAGAGCAAGGAGACGGCGCTCTTCATATACAAGAATTGGCAGGACCGCGCGGGGTCGGTGTATAGCGCGCTTTGCGACAACCTCTTAGACTGCTGACCCATATTGCGGCACGATTACTGCTCTACACCTTCAACGGCGGGTAGTTACGTACAATGAGTACGCGCCTACCCGCCGTTTTGGTGAGCGTTTGTCCTCGCACCACTCTATGGGTCAGCATTTTATTCACTCAGCACTCGCCTCTGCCCCACTCTCCGCCGTCAGCACATCAAGCAAGTTTACTCTATCGCTCCAACGCGCGATAGAGTTTTTTATTTTGTCCTTTTGGGAGTATTGCGGAGTAGGACACCTCAATTCCTAATTCATCATTCCTAATTGGAAAAAGGCAGGACTTGCGCCCTGCCTTTTGAGGTGATAAGCTCTTCGATCATCAGTCGAGGAGCAAGGAGATGAAACCAACGCCCCAGATGATATCGCTGATGAGCCAGACGATACCGCCGATGATGGAAAGGATGATGAAGAAGACGGCTACGCCACTCCTGCCACCCGTGGTCTGTTGCGTGCCCGCACCACCTGCCGCGCCTACGGTAGGGGTCGGGGTATCGGTGATGACCTCCATATCGGGAACTACGTGGGTGGGGTCCAAGGACTGCCAACTGACGTGCAAACTGTGCTTGCCCGTCACCCACATACGGCGGGCTGTCGCGCTGAGCTGACCGATCTCGATCAGGTGGTCGAAGTGCGCGAGGCGGCACTCGAAGAGGTAGATGGTCTTGGACTTGTCGGTATACTTTTCGTAGATCGCCGCAAGCGCCTTGATCATAGCCGCGTTCACGTTGTTGAAGAGGGTGACCGTCTCGGAACTGTCGGTCTTGACGATGACGCCGAAGCCGTTCTTGGTCTGATTGTAGACGTAGGAGACGTTGTCGAACTCGAGGATGTCGGCGCTGATCTGACGGATGAGCGCGCTCTGCGTGGGCTCCTCGGTCATGTCGAAGTTCTCGGGGATCAAGCCGATGCTATTCTCCAGAACGCGGAAGGTAGCTTGGCGCTTATAGAGGTCGGAATCGGTCAAAGACGCCCTCGCCTTGGCGTACGCCGCATAGAAGAACGCCTCGATATTGGAGGGGTCCTGCTGCTCCGCGAGGTGGAACAGGCGCTCTGCCTCCGCCCAATCTTCCTTGACCTTAGCGCGACGGGCGTTGACGAGGGTCTTGTCATCCGTCAATAAAACGGGTGCCACGTCCATCTCGTCGGTGACTGCCAACTCTTTTGCTTCCGCCTCAGGCTCTTTCACTATCAAATTGCGCGCTTCGGCAAGGGAATATTTCATCCCGCATCCGCGACAGACGAACGAACCTTCTTCCTTGACGATGTCATTGCTGCCGCACACTTCACACTTCAATGCTCCCATAGTTTTCTCCTTTAAATAACGTAATAATCGAAATACGATTTAGTACATTATACAGTATATATACTGGCGCGCTGGCAAATCTCTACGAATCGTAGAGTCTACGCTCAAGAGAAATACTCTACGAAAGTTCCGAAAAGGGGGTTTACCACTTTTCTTTTGAAAAAAAGTGGCAAAAAGAAGGTGGGGATCGCGATTTCCCCACCCCCCAAAACGCTTTTGAGCGGGGCTCGCTTCGCGAGGATTTAAGAGTTAAGTGAAGTGCACCTTGACAATAACTTCCTAACAAGGCGATACGAGGAGCACAGCTCCGCGGGTCAAGGGCTTTAAAGGGGAGAAAAAGTGTTGTGGGCTCTTCCGTATTATAAAAAACACACTTTCGTGCGTTTTCAGTTATCCTTTTTTTAAATCATTCACTGTACTGTATTTTACTCCCCGGCGAGACGGCGGAGAAGGGTTGCAGAGGTGCGGTTTATCCACTCCAAAAAAAACGCCCAGGCGCGTCATAATATAGACGGCATAGAATGGGGCAGAGACGAGGCACGACAAAGGGCGGTGAATGAGCGTACTGAGCCGTTCCGATTTCACCGCCCTGCAGTCAAGCAACGACGTATATGCCCCGTTATATGCCGCCTATTTGTTTCCGGTAGAGCCGAACCCTCCACCCCCTCGGACCGTGTCGGAGAGGGTATCCGCCTCCGTAAACTCCGCCGTTAGGTAGGGCGCGATCACGAACTGGGCGATGCGCTCGCCCGCAAGTATGGTTTGCTCTTTGCCCGATTGGTTATAGAGCGCCACCTTGACCTCGCCTCTGTAATCGGCATCCACGACGCCCACCTTATTGGCGGGGGCGAGCCCCTTCTTGGTGGCAAGCCCGCTACGCGCGTATATCAAGCCGACGTACCCTTCGGGTATCTCCACCGAGAGTCCCGTGGGGATGAGGACGGTCTCCCCTGCCGCTATGGTCAAGCTCTCGCCTTCCAAGAGGGCGTAGAGGTCTGCTCCCGCTGCCTGCGGCGAACCGTAGGTGGGGAGGATGGCGCGCTCGTCCAGTTTTTTCACCTTCACTATCATAGTTTACTCCTTGCCGAACAGTTCTTCGACTATCATTTTCTTCAAAACGTCTACGTTGTCGCCGAATTTGGCGCTGATATACAATTTGTCCGGCTCGCGGGACGCCTTATCCGCCTTGTTATAGACGGTGATGATGGGCACCTTCCCCGCGCCGATCTCCTCGATGACCGACTGAACCGTCGCCATCTGCGACTCCATTTCGGGCGAAGAGGCATCCACCACGTGTATCAAGAGGTCGGCGTATCTGACCTCATCCAACGTGGACTTGAAAGCCTCCACGAAGGTGTGCGGCAGGTTGCGGATAAAGCCGACGGTATCGGTGAGGACGAAGGTGCCGCGCTCGGTCCACACGCTGCGGCTGACGCTGTCCAGCGTGGCGAAAAGTTTATTCTCCGCATAGAGGTCGGAACGGCTCATCTGATTGATGAGGGTGCTCTTGCCCGCATTGGTATAGCCGAGGAGGGTCACGCTCTTCACCCCGCTCGAACTGCGCTTTTGGCGGCGCAGCTCCCTGCCCTTTTCGAGAGCGTGCAACTTCTCAGAGAGTTCGGAGATGCGCTTGCGGATATGTCGCCTGTCGGTCTCCAGCTTGGTCTCGCCCGAGCCGCCCATTGCGTATAAGCCGCCGCGCTGACGGCTCATCGAAGCGCCCTGTCCCACGAGGAGGGGGAGGGTATACTTCAGGCGGGCAAGTTCCACTTGCAACCTGCCTTCCGCCGTGGTGGCGTGTTTCTCGAATATCTCGAGGATCAACGTCCCTCTGTCGATGATCTTGCGCATCAGCCTATCGCCGATGGCGGCGTGCTGCGCCGCCGTCAAGGGTACGTCGAATATCACGATGGCGGCGTCCTTGATCTGCGCTTCCATGGCGATCTCGTCTATCTTGCCGCTGCCGACGTAATAGACCGAGTCCACTGTACTGCGGCGCTGTGATACCTTGCCCACGGGGTCGTAGCCCGCCGTCTCGGCAAGGCGCTTGAGTTCGTGTAGCGATTCCTCGTCGCCGACCCCCACGAGGATACAGCGCTCGTTGACCTCCTCCTTGACGGAGGACTTATTCTTGCCTACTTTATCGCACTCCAATATCATATCGAGGAGGGCGGCGTGGTCCATCGAGGATATATCCACGTCCACGTGCTTGTACCCGGTGGGCGCCATATAACCTACCTGCATCCGCCTAGTGCCGCTTTGAGACACGCCTACCGCCACCATGCAGTCGTAATTCATCTGTTTGAGGGCGGAAACGTCCGCATTGGATAAAACGGCGGAACCCTTGGGGTGCGTGTGGATCACGCGAATGCCTCTCTTTGAGTTTTCGCCGCGGCGCTTGCCGATGGGGAGCACCTCCACGGTGGAGCTGTCCCCGACCGAGATCGCCTCCACCCTGCCCGCGCGCGAGATGTATACCGATATCTCCCGCCCCGTGGCGATGGTGAACTCCGAGATCAAAGCAAGAGTTTCCTCACTGACCAGCGAAGACTTGTCGATAAAGCCGAGATGTTTCTCCAATCGCCACAAGATGGCGCGTTTGATGCCGTCGATATTGCCGTATATCATATTTTTATTATACCGAATTCTTCCCGGTTTATCAAGTTTTATCCCGCATTCTCGCCGCGGAATAATCAAGCGGGCGCAAACATACCATATACCATCATTCATTCGGAGGAACCCTATGAAAAAATCTATTATCGTTATTGCATTGATTCTCGTCCTCACGCTATCCTTCGCCGCCTGTAAAAAAGAGACGCAGGAAGAAGAAAAAAGCGCCCTTGAAAAGCGCGTCAGCACCTGCCACGACGCGGTGTACGTGGGGGCAAACGACGACTTTTCGGCGGACTTTATCCTCGGCGAGAAGGAAAAGCTCATCGAGATAGACGGCGAGGTCGGCGAGCTCGTCCCCTTTGCCACCCTCACCGTCACCCCGCGCGCGGCAAGCCTCTATAATAACACCTACACCTACACCCTCAAAGGAGAAACGGGCGAGAAGACGGGCGACCTTACAAAGGACGTGGTGGGCGCCGCCTTCACCGCCGAAGTCGCGGAAGCGAAATCTATCGGAAAGATACGCTCCGTCACCATCGCCTGCGAGGGGCTGGTCAACAGCGAAGTCACCTTCATAGACAAGATGGAAGGCACCCTTCCCCGCAAGGAGATACTCGCCATCGCGGAAAGAGAATTGCACGACGCCATCACCGCCGAGTCGGATACCGGCAACCTCGAGCGCGAGATATACGTCAAGCTCGTAAACGCCCTTTCCGGCGACGCGCCCTACTACTATTACGTTTCATTTATCAAGTCGCCCTCCGACTACTGGGCGCTCCTTCTCGACCCTACGACGGGCGAAGTCATCAGCAAAAAAGTATAAAAACATTTGACATTGTGCCCCGCCGATGTTAATATAGTATAACCTACCGAATTGGTGGGGTAAATCCCTTGCGGGAAGCGATAGCCCTATCGGGCGCAATATATTGCTGCGCAATGCGATATACGGCGTTGCCGTGCGATATGCCGCAACACCCCAAAGAATTTGACAATTCTTCGGGGACCCCAACGCGGCGCGATATGCACCTAACGGTGCGAGAAATGAACAAAGGAGGAAAGTATGAAGAGCAAGACGATAGCCGTGTACGCACTGATGAGCGCTCTCGTGACGGTGGCGACCTTTGCCATACGCATCCCGATGGTGGCGACGGACGGATATCTGAATATCGGCGACGGGATCGTGCTCTTCACGGGCGTGGCGTTCGGACCCCTCGCGGGATTCATCGCAGGAGGCATCGGCAGCGCCCTTGCCGACCTCATCTCGGGGTATGCGCATTGGATCCTCCCCACCCTCCTCATCAAGGGCGCAGAAGGCGCCCTCGCGGGAGTGCTGTTCTTCCTCCTGAAGAAGCTCCGCGTCAATCGCTTCCTCTCGGCAGGGATAGCCGCCCTCCCCTCCGCGATCATGATGGTGGCGGGCTACTTTATTGCCTCCTGGATCATGAAAGGGAGCGCCGCGGTGGCTTTTACGAGCGTCCCGGGCAACGCCATACAGGGCGCCGTGGGCATCGTCCTCGCCATCCTTCTCCTCTTCTCCACCTCCCGTATCAAGTCCTTCTCCGAGATCGTGGGAAGAAATCAATTCTACGACGAACTACCGAAGCCAACAGAAGAAAGCGACAAAAAAGAGCGCGAATAAGCGCTCTTTTTTCTTAGCGATATTTCGCGATGCGAAGTCATTTTCGCTCCCGCGAGTGATATTTTCGGCATAGCCGAAAGTGATATTTCTCGCCGTGCGAGAAGAAAAAGAGGAAACCAATTAAATAAAAAACTCTATGTCCGAAAAAACGGCGCCCTTATGTGTCGCCGATCAAAGCTGCTTAATCAAACAGCGACGGCGTTTGTGCTGCTTTTGGGGGAACTTGCCGAGGAGGTTATTGATCTCCACGTTATCCTCGAGGTTGGCGTTGGACTCCAGCTCCTTGATGCCGTCGTCGATGATATTCTGCCACAGGCGGCGAATGATGAGGGTGTGGGCGCCGCTATTGCGATATTCGTCCACGATGCCGATGAGTGCCATCTCCATCTCCTTGGGCTTCTTGAAAAGGAGGGGGAGGAAGTGGAAGATGCCGAAGGGGAAGAGTTTGCCTTGGCTCTTATGCAGGGCGTGCCAGATGGCAGGGAGCAGGAGGCCGAAAGCGACCAGCTTGCCGCTCTCATCCGCGATGCAGGAGATATAGCGCGCCTTGACGATGATGCGGAGACCCGAGATCATGGACTTCTTTGCCCGCTCGGTGAAGGGGACGGTGCCGTGCAGCTTGCGATAAGCTTCGTCAAGAAGGGCAAATATCTGATCGGCATAGGTGTCGATGACGTAGCCCGTGGACATATCGTTGTCGATGAGCTCACGGAAGTGATAGCGGTTCTTCACCACCTCCGCCATACGGACGTATCTCTCGTCCACCTTATCGCCGACGTATATCTTGCGCTCGATCCAATCGAACTCCTTGGCGTAGCCGAGCTCCTCGAGCCTAGAGAGGTAGTAGGGATAATTATACACGCCGCCGTAGGTCTCATCGTACTCGTAGCCCTCGATGAGCAGTCCTTCCTTATCCATATCGTTATAGCCGAGGGGACCGTGCACGCTACTCATACCTTCCTCGCGGGCGTAGTCCTCCACCGCACCCATCAGCGCGGCGAATACGGCGGGGTCGTCCACCGCGTCGAGGCGGGTGAAGCGCATCGCCTTGACCCCCGTCTTCTCGATGTCGGCATAGTTGACGATAGCGCCCACGCGACCCACCACCTTGCCCTTCTCGTCATAGGCGAGGAAGAAGCGGCTCTTAGTATAGTCGCTGTAGATATTGGTCTTTTCGCTGAGGAGCGCCTTTTCGTCCATATAGAACAAGGGGGCGTAATGCTCGTTATCCCGATACAGCTTGAGCGGGAAACTCACGAAAGCGCGGCGTTGACAGCAGGTTTTTACTTCTTTTATCTCTATCATATTTATCCTCTTACGACGTCTGTCACCGTCTTTATCTGCAATAGCTTATTCTTGACGGCAAAGAGCTCTTCTCTTCCTCCGAGCTCGACGGTGACCTCTATCTTGACGTTTTTATCCTTATCCACCGCGGCGTTGATATGCGTCAACTCTATTTTCATCCCGCTGAATACTTCGGTGGTTTGGTTGATCGCGGCGGTGCTCGTGGCGTAAACGTACAGAGTGGCGGAGAACTTGCCCGCGGCTACCCCGCTCCATTCGGCGGCAATGAGCCTTTCCTTCTCCATCGTCTTGACGTTTTCACAGTCGGCGCGATGCACGTTGATGCCTCTGCCGCGCGTGACGTAGCCCACGATCTCGTCGCCCGGGAGGGGGTTGCAGCACTTGCAAAGGTGTATCTGCATGCCGTCCTCGCCGTCGATCAGTATGCCGCTATTACCCGTCGCCTTCTTGACGGGACGCTCCTTGACATCCTCCTTGGGGGCGGTCTCACGGTAGCGCTGCACGAGCTTGTCGATGATGGGCTTGGGCTTGAGTTCGCCGTAGCCGATCGCCGCAAGCACGTCGTCGGTGGAAGAGAAGCTCTGCTTCTCCACCGTCTCGCATATCCAATCGTCCACCATCAGCTCCTTGGCGCTGTAGCCCGACTTCTTGCAGGCGGCTATCAGCATATCCCTGCCGATGCGGATATTCTCGTCGCGCATGGTGCGCTTGAAGTATTGACGTATCCTCGCCTTGGTAGAAGGAGAGGCGACGAAGCGGAACCAGTCGCGGCTGGGATGGGCGTTCGGAGAGGTGATTATCTCCACGATATCCCCCGTCTGGAGCTTGGTGGAGAGGGGGACGAACTTCATATTGACCTTGCCGCCCACGCACTTATTGCCCACGTCGCTGTGGATGGCATAGGCGAAGTCCACGATGCAGGAACCCACGGGGAGCGCCTTGACGTCGCCCTGCGGGGTGAAGATGAAGACCTCGTCGTTGAACATCTCGCTCTTGAGCATATTGAGATATTCTTCGCTGTCTTCCACGTCGCTCTCGTGTATCGCCATGACCTCGCGGATCCAGCTCATCTTTTCGTCGAGAGCGCGGTCGGTCTTGCCGTCTTTATACTTCCAATGCGCCGCGATACCGTACTCCGCCAAGCGGTGCATCTCCTTGGTGCGGATCTGCACCTCGAAGGGTCTGCCGAAGCGGTTGGTGACGGTGGTGTGGAGCGACCTATAATTATTGGGCTTAGGGGTGGCGATATAGTCCTTGACGCGGTTTAGCGACTTCCACATCGCGTGCACGGTGCCGAGCACCTCGTAACAATCGCGCACTGTGTCCACGATGACGCGCACGGCGACGAGGTCGAAGATCTGGTCGATGGGGCAGTTCAGCCTCTTCATCTTTCTGTATATGCTGTAGAAGTGCTTCGCCCTGCCGTTGATCTCGCATTTGATACCCACCTTATCGAGTTCGGCTCTCAGTTCCTCGGTGACGTTCTTTACGAATTCGTCGCGTTCCTCCTTCTTGGAGGCGACGAGCTCCACGAGCTCGTAATACTCCTTGGGGTACAAGTAGCGCATCGAGATATCCTCGAGTTCTCCCTTGATACGCGACATCCCGAGGCGGGCGGCGAGAGGGGCGTATATCTCCATCGTCTCGCGCGCGGTGGCGATCTGCGACTCCTCGGGCATATACTCCAAGGAGCGCATATTGTGCAAGCGATCGGCAAATTTGATGATGATGACCCTAAGGTCCTTCGCCATGGCGAGCAGCATCTTGCGGAGGTTTTCCGCTTCCGCCTGCGCCTTGCTCTTGAACTGCAGTTTGGTCAGCTTGGTGACGCCGTCCACGAGGGAGGTAACCTCCTCGCCGAATTCTTCCACGAGTTTCTCGCGCGGGACGTCGGTGTCCTCGAGAACGTCGTGCAGGAAGCCCGCCGCGACGGTGGAGGCGTCCATGCCGAGGTCGAGAAGAATATTCGCAACGTGGCAGGGGTGTATGATATAGGGCTCGCCCGACATGCGCTTTTGCCCTTCGTGCGCCCCCTTAGCAAGGGAAAAGGCGCGAAGCACCATCGCGCTTTGCTCTTCGGGATAGGTCTTTTTGATCCTTTCTATGAGTTCGTTTTCGTCCAATGCGACCTTGGTCATAAAGTCACCTTTTTCTCACCCTTCTCCGAGATATTTTTATTATCATAATACTTGGAGCCCCTGCTCGTCAACCCCCGAATTAGACAAATCACGCAAAGAAGTCCCGCGAGGAAAAAGACGGCCGCAGTAGCGAGGGCGGTGATATAAAAAGCAGGCAAAGGGATCACTGATCTCTTGGCGCCCATCGGCACCGCAAGAAAGAGCATGACGATAAAAAGCGCGAGAAGGGTAGATATGGCGGACAGAAGGATGATCTTGAAACGCTTACTCATAGTACACCTCCGATGCCTTGATGTCCTCCGCGGACGCCGCCGTCCCGCCAAAATCGAGAATGCCCTCGATATATCCTTCGTAGCCCTCGTTATTCTCAAAGAAAGCGAGGGAATAGATGTAGCCCGCGCGGAGAGAATAATAGTTCATTCCGAACAAGGTGGCGCCGTTTGCGTGAGCGCCCGAGGAGAAGTAGGAGCCCTCCATCGTGTGCCCCATCGCAAAGGGCAGGCGCAACAAGCCGCATATCCCGCCCACGAAGGTATCCTCGTCGTACTCGCACAAGGTGCCAAGGAAGAAGCAACGATCCACCGTGCCGTAATTGTAGCCCACGACGCCGCCGATAAAGCCGTAAACCGTGCCGCCCGCCGTGCTTGCCGTGACCGCCGCGGTATGTCCGCAGGAGGTTATCACGCCTTGGTTATTCTCCGCCGCGATGCCGCCCGCGTAGGCGTTCATAGTTCCGGAAGTGGCGCTGACGTCGCCGCTACTCAAACAGGTGGTCACCTCGCCCGTATACTGCGTGAATAGGTCGATGGAAACGTAGGTATTCCTCGCCGTGACGCCCGCCGCAAAGGCATATCCCGTCTCCGCCGTGGCGCTGACCGCCGCAGAGGAGCGACAACTCTCTATCTTGTAGTAATTGATCGCCGCGATCCCCGCACAGTAGGCGTCGTGCGTGGAGGAATGCGCGGACACGCTCCCCGATGCGGAGGAGGTCCGGATCGTCCCCGGTAGAATGGATTCTTGCGATGCTTGGTCAAAATTGAATACGACCATACCTCCCGCGAATGCGTAACCGTTCTCCGCGTCCGCAAGGCAAGCGACATCGACGTTAGAGGCGCGGATGCTGCCCCCGTTCACGCAGGCAACGCCCGCGGCGTATGCGGAAGCCGCCGACTCGTCCTCTGCCATGGCAGGAGCGCGAAGGAGAGAAGTCACCTTCCCCGTCACGGCGCAGCCGTATATCGCCCCCTGGTTCTGCGCCGCTACGCCCGCCACGTTGGGGGTCCAATTCTTGATATTCGCACTTTCTGATAGCTCGGCTTTGACAACGCAATCGGTGATGGTGCCGCCCGAGCCGTTTTTACCCGCGACGCCCGCAACGTCCACGTTGGTCGCCGTGATCGTGCCGTCCGCCATGCAGTCGTGTATCAACCCCTCGTTGCTCCCCGCAAAGGGGGCGAAGAAGCAATCTCCTCCCCCCTCGCCCGAGATAGATACCCCCATGACGGCGCTGCACCCTTTGACAGTGCCCGCGTTCACGGCGGTCAAAAGTCCCATGTATTCTCCGCCTTTTTGGAGAGAAACTTCTTCCGCAACGACGCGCACGTTATCGAGCACGCCCTCGTTGCGAAGGATGACGGCGTCCCCTATAAAGCCCTGCTTGACGACAAAGATCACGTCGCGTATCTCACCCGTCAACAGCTCGGCAAAGGGGCGGTCGAGATAGAGGATATGCCCTCCCCCTTCCATGGTGGCGGCATAGCTCGTCGTTCCCGCGGAAAGAGTCAGGTCGCTTTCGAGTTTGATGTATTTATCCTCGTCGAGCGCGGCAAGGGTATCCTCTGCCGACCGCGCGCGGAAATAACTGCTGCTGCTCCCCACGCCGTAGTAGACGAAGACGAAAGAGGTCACCGCCGCAATAACGGCGAAACTTATAAGGAAAACCAGCGCAAAACGAACGAGAGCCTTCTTGAAAGCAAAGGAGAGAGGCTCAACGGGAACGCGTAGTTTATCCCCCGTCACGATGACGCCCGCGCCCAAGCGAGTAAAGTATATCTTATGTATCATGGGTAGAACGCGCGAGGAATTGGGATAGATGGGATAGAGTTTCTCTATCTCCCTTCCCCGTCCGAGCACGGCAAGCATCTCGAGGGGCGAAACGTCGGCGTCTATATAGTAGCGCAAACACTTGCCAGCCTTGGCGGCAAACAGTCTGTCCGCTTCGCGGAAGGGCTCCTCCTTGACGCGGGGGC
>DFEQ01000021.1 GCA_002368735.1 Christensenella sp. UBA3798 | reverse complement strand
TATCGTGAGCTCATCGAGAGCATGGGCTGTGAGTGCGAGATCGTCTTTGCCAATGATTGCCGCGCCATCCTCGCCTATACCAAGAACGTCATCAACTGCGATATCCACACCCGTCGTCGCACCAAGAGGCTTCTCGCCGCGAAGGGGGCGAAGGTCTATTCTCTCGACGAGATCATGACTGCTCCCGTGAACGGCAGCGGCTATAACGAGAAATACGGCCTCCTCGGCTCCAACAAGGCGACCGAGAACACCGTCAAGCTCTTTCCGCGCGATTGCGCTCCCGTGGTGGAGAAGATCCGCGCCTTGATCCTCGCTGCGACGGGCGTCAAGGTCGAGGTCATGGTGTATGGCGACGGCGCTTTCAAGGACCCGCAAGGGAAGATCTGGGAGCTTGCCGACCCCGTGGTCAGCCCCGCTTACACCGAGGGCTTGGAGGGTCAACCCAACGAAGTCAAGCTCAAGTACCTCGCGGATAATAACTTCGCCGACCTCTCGGGCGACGCCCTTAAGGAGGCTATCTCCGACTATATCCGCCATAAGGACGCCGACCTCGTCGGTCAGATGGTGTCGCAGGGCACCACGCCGCGCCGCTTGACCGACCTCATCGGCTCGCTGTGTGACCTGACGAGCGGGAGCGGGGATAAGGGGACGCCGATAGTGTTAGTCCAAGGGTACTTCGATAATTATACGAAATGATTTAATATAAAGGCACATCTGCTTTGTTACTTGCTTCAAAACCGCGCAGTTACGTACGATCTAGTACGCGCCTGCGCGGTTTTTTGCAGAGCCTCGCATCTGCACCTTTCTCTTAAATCATTTTTGTATAATTAATAAGGAAGGAGAAGAGTATGGACTATGCTATGTCTCTGCACTACTCTTCGTCGTCGCTGAAAATGAGAAGTAAAAGGTTTTATTCGCCGCCCTTTGTCGTGCCTCGTATCTGCAACCCTTCTCCGCGCTCTTTTTAAGTTCTTCCACCTGCGCGGTTTTATAAAAGGCTATTGACAGCGATGGACAGTGCGTGCTATAATGAACTTCCCTTTCCCCTATTTAATAGGGGAGGGAAACGGAAGGAAGAAAATGGCGTTTTGTTACTTGGACAATGAAGCGGAGAAGGAGGGGTTCGTCCTACTGGACAGCCTCTTTATCGAGCACTATCTCCCCTATGCGGGTGAGGTGGAGCTCAAGGTCTATCTCTACGGCTTGGACCTTTGCCGCAAGGTGGGGGAGAACGTATCCCTCGCCTCTTTTGCCGAGGACCTCAATTTGACCGAATCCGACGTCAAGGACGCCTTTTCGTACTGGGAGAAGCAGGGGCTCGTGCGCCTCGGCAGCGACCCTTTCACCGTCAAGTATCTTTCGGTGCGTAGCCGCTTTGGGCTCTCCCGCACCTTCAAAAAGCAGAAGTACGCCGACTTTAACCGTCAGGTGGAGGAGATCTTCGAGGGGCGCACCGTGCACCCGCAGGAGCTCCTCGAATACTACACCATCATCGAGGACGGGAAGTTGGAGCCCGATGCGATGCTGATGATCATCAAGTATTGCTTGGGCTATTGCGCCAAGGAGAACCCAGTCCGCTATATCCGCAAGGTGGCGAATACCTGGATAGACGCCGGCGTGCGCACTGTCAGGGACGTGGAGGATCGCCTGCTTCAAGAGGATGCGGCTTCACAGGATATCCGCGCGGTCCTCGCTGCCCTCGGCAGGACGTCCGCACCCGACCCGACGGACCGCCAGCTCTACGTCAAGTGGACCGGTAAGCTCGGCTTCACCAAGGACGCGGTGCTTGCCGCCGCAAAACTTGCCAAGAAGAAGGGCGGCATGGCGAAGCTGGACGAGATCCTCGAAGCCTTCCTCAAGCAGGGCGTCTACACCGCCACCGACATTCAGGCGGAAGCCAAGCGCCGGGAGGATATGCTCGACCTCGCCGTACGCGTCAACAATAAGCTCGGGCTCAGGTATCAAGACCTCGGCGCGGTGGTGGAACTATATATTTCCAAATGGCTCAACGAGGGCTTTACCGCAGGCGGGCTATTGATGATCGCGGAGCGCTGCTTCCTCTCCGACGTGCGCACCCTCGGCGGCATGGATAAGGACGTGCAGGAATACTTCTCGCTCGGCTACGTGACGGACGACGCCGTCCGCGCCAGGATACGCGAGATAGAGAAGACGGACGAAGTCTTGGACCGCGTGCTTCGCGCCACGGGCACCCCCCGCCGCGTGAGGGAGAACGATCGCGCATATTACAGGAATTGGCTTTCTTGGGGCTTTGACGAAGCCGCCGTACTGGAAGCGGCGTCCCTCGCCATCGGCAAGCCCTACGCCCTAAGCTACATCAACCAGGTGCTCTCCAACTGGAAGAGCGAGGGCAGGACCTCCGCCGTGCGTGAGGTGGCAGTTACCATCGACCGCACCGAATCACTCCAAATCAGCGAGGAAGAAAGGGAGCGCAAGTTGCGCAAGGATAAGGAATACGCCGCCTATGAGAAGGAGAGGAGGAGGCTATCCATCGAAATCGCCCACGTGATAAGCGACGGCGGCACCCCATCGGTGGAGATGAGCAGCCGCTACGAGGAACTCGAACGCTTGATCGCGGAGAAAAAGGCGAAGTTGGAAAACAACGGATAATAAAAAAGGTTGCGTGCACGCAACCTTTTTTCATGCAATACTTTTGGGTTATTCCTCGTCGGGGTTTTTCGGCGTGATCTCGTCGTGTTGGATATCTTCGTCCAAGACGGGAGATGCGGCGGGGTCGGGAGCAAGGGAACTGTCGGGGACGAGGACAGCCTCCTCCGCGGCTCTACGCGCTTTGACTTCCTCGCGCTTTTTATTGAATTCCTTTTTAAACACCTTCATCGAAATGGGCAGGAAGATCGCCGTTGCTACGATCTCTGCGATGGGGTAGGCGAACCACACCCCCTTGGTCCCCGTATAGTAGGCGAGGATATAGGCGGAGGGAATGATGACTGCCTGGCGGGTGATGGTGATGAGGAGGGAGGTGAAGCCGCGCCCCAAAGACTGCATCATCGTGGTGACCGAGATGATGGTCGCCGCAAAGATAAAGCAGATGCTGATCGTCCTAAGGGCGTAGGTGCCCACGCGGATAAACTCGGGGTCGCTGCCGAATAGTCCCATGAGGACGCCCGGGATGGTCTGGAACAGTATCAAGCCGAGGGTCATATAGCTGAGGGAAAGGATGAGCATAAAGCGGAAGGTCGCCGAGAACCTGTCGCGATTGTAGGCGCCGTAATTGTAGCCGAGGATTGGCATCCCTCCCTGCGTCAAACCGAATACGGGCATAAAGACGAAGGATTGCAGCTTAAAGTACACGCCGAGCACCGAGATGGCATAGGGGAAGTCCTTGATGAAGGAATTGACCAAAATGATGGTGAAGGAGGGCAGGGCGCTGATGAGCATCGAGGGAAGCCCCACCCGAAGGATGCGCCACATGAATTTCAGCGAAGGGCGGAAGCCCTTCTCGAGGAGGTTGACGTCCTGCTTGCGGAAGAGGAGCATCGAGAGGGAAAAGAGCATTGCCGCGATCTGCCCGATGACGGTGGCGATCGCCGCGCCCTTGGTGCCGAGGCGGGGGAAGAAGCCGATGCCGAAGATAAAGAAGGGGTCGAGGATGATATTGGTGACCGCGCCGATGAGCTGGGTGAACATCGGCACCTTCATATTGCCGGTGGCTTGCAGGATCTTGCTCGTCGTGAGCTCGATCATCGCGCCGAAGGAGAAGAGCATACAGGTGCGGAGGTAGGAGACCGCCATCTCACGCACTTCGGGGTCCGACGTATAATGATCCACGAAGGGCTCCACCGCCGTGAGTCCGATGATCATGATGACCGCCATGGCGATCAGCGACATAAAGAGGCCGTTCTGTGCCGCGCGATGCGCTCTGTCCCGCCTGCCTTCGCCGAGGCTCTTAGAGATATATACGTTGGTACCTACGCCGATGCCTATGCCGAGCGCGACGATGAGCATTTGCATCGGGAAGATGATGCCCATCGCCTCGATCGCCTTCTCCGAGAAGCGCGCCAGATACAAGCTGTCCACCACGTTGTAGACTGCTTGCACGAGCATCGAGAAGATGGCGGGGAGGCTCATCGAGATCAAGAGCTTTTTGACAGGCATCGTTGCCATTTTTGCCGAACGCAAATTTTCCATGGGAAAATTATATCGGCTTTGCCCGTTCGTCGTCAAGCAACGAAAGGCGTTTAAGGTGAAAAAGGCGTCAATTATTGCGTCTGATCCTCTTTCGTGCTATAATGACGGCATGGAAAAGTTGTCGGACAGGCTGGAAATACTCATCGGCAAGGCGGGCTTAGACAAACTCGCCGCGGCAAAGGTCGCCGTCGTCGGACTCGGCGGCGTGGGCGGGCAGGCGGCGGAAGCCATCGCGCGTTCTTTCGTGGGCACTCTCGTGCTGATAGACGGCGACAGTGTGGCTCTCTCCAATGTCAATCGTCAGGTCCTCTCCACCGCGGAGAACGTCGGCAGGGAAAAGGCTCTCCTTGCGGCGGAGCGCGCGAAGGCTATCAACCCCGCGGCGAACGTGACGGCGCTCCCTCTCTTTTTGACTGCGGAGAATATCCCGACCCTCGATATCTTTGACGCGGACGTCATCGTAGACGCCATAGACGACGTGGAAGCCAAGGTCGCTTTGATAAAAGAAGCGACGTCGCGCGGCGTGAAGATCATTTCGGCGATGGGGGCGGCGAACCGCACCGACCCCATGTCGTTCAAGATGGCGGATATCAGCGAAACGCACACCTGCCCCCTTGCCAAAAAGATGCGCAAAATGCTCGTTGACGTAGGGATAACCAAGGGAGTCACCGTGGTGTATTCCACCGAGAAGCCCTTGTCCTTCGGCGGCGCCCTCGGCTCCAACGCTTTCGTCCCGCCCGCGGCAGGGCTCCTGCTTGCCAAGGCGGCGGTCGATATGATCCTCGAGGATCGGACGTGAGTGCTTTTTACAAAAAGGATTGACGAATCACCTTTCAGACAGTATAATAGGTATTACTATGGATTACACCAAATATTTAAATGACAAGATCGTTGGGCTCAAGCCCTCCGGTATCAGAAAGTACTTCGACATCGCGGCGACCATGCCCGACTGCATTTCTCTCGGCGTGGGCGAGCCCAATTTCGTCACCCCCAAGGAGGGCATCGACGGCGGCGTGACCAGCCTGCTTTCGGGGCACACCCATTACACTTCCAACGGCGGCATCATGGAGCTCCGCGAGCTCATGAGCTACTATATCCACAAGAAGTACGCCTTGGAGTACGACCCCACCTGTGAGATCCTGCCCACCATCGGCGTATCCGAAGCGGTGGACATTACGATGCGCGCTCTTTTGAACCCGGGCGACGAAGTGCTGGTCTCCGACCCGTGCTACGTATCCTACTATCCCGCCGTGACCATGGCGGGCGGCACCCCCGTGGTGGTGGAGACCAAGCAGGAGACCAACTTTATCCTGACCCCCGAAGCGCTCGAGAAAGCCATCACCCCCAAGACGAAAGTCCTGTTGATGTGCTATCCCAATAACCCCACCGGCGCCATCATGACGCGAGAGGACCTCGAAGCCATCGTCCCCGTCATAAAGAAGCACGACCTCATCGTTGTGACGGACGAGGTTTACTCCGAGCTGACCTACGGCGGCATCAAGCATACCTCGATCGCCGCGCTCCCCGGCATGAAGGAGCGCACCATCCTGCTCAGCGGATTCAGCAAGAGTTTCGCGATGACAGGCTGGCGTCTCGGCTATCTCGCCGCGCCCAAGGAGATCTATCAGCAGGTGTATAAGATCCATCAATTCGCCATCATGTGTGTGCCCACCATGGCGCAGGAAGCCTTGATCGCCCTGTTGAAGCACGGCTTTGAGACCGACTTTGACTTCGTGGAGGAGATGCGTTTGGAGTACGACCGTAAGCGCAAATTCATCTACAAAGCCCTCCTTGATATGGGGTTGAATTGCTTCGAGCCCAAGGGCGCCTTCTACATCTTCCCGCAGGTCAGTCATCTCGGTATGGACGACGAGCAATTCGTCGAGCGTTTGCTTTACGAAAAGAAGGTCGCCGTCGTGCCCGGCAGCGCTTTCAGCGAGACCGATCATTCGCACGTGCGCATCAGCTACGCCTACAGTATGGAAAGGCTGGAACGCGCGATGGAAAGAATGAATATTTTTGTGGAAGAATTGAAAAAAGGGCTTTAACCTGTTGTAATCTTTCTCAAAATGATTTATAATAGTGCTACTTGATGCTAATGTGGCTCAGCTGGTAGAGCAGTTCACTCGTAATGAACAGGTCGCCGGTTCGAATCCGGCCATTAGCTCCAAAAAAAGCAGTCTTCGGACTGCTTTTTTTGGAGCTACGTATTTTGCGAACTCGCGAGCAAAATATACATCATGCACCCGCAGGGTGTACATCATGCCATCGCTCGCGATGGTGCAATAACAATTATCCTTATTCGCAAAACATGATGTATCGGCTATCGCCGACATGATGTATCACCTGCGGTGACATTATGTATCTTGCTTGCGCAAGACGTTTTTACTAAAGACGGCTTTCCCGAGGCTGAAGATCACTTCTCCTTATAATACAGCATACAGT
>DFEQ01000042.1 GCA_002368735.1 Christensenella sp. UBA3798 | reverse complement strand
CAGCCGGGGCAATAATGGAGAGGCACGTCCAAAAGTGCGTGCGGTTTATCGTAAACTATCATAATCTACCTCCTTACTTACTCGCCTTGACGATCGCGTCCAAAACCTGCTCGGGAGAGGGGATCATACCACCCACGCGATTGCACAAGGTGACGGGGACTTTGCACTCGGATGCGAGACGAACGTCCTCGATCATCTGACCCATATTGAGCTCGACCGAGATGAACTGCTTGACGTGCGTCGCCGCCTTCTTAAAGGGTGCATCGGGGAAGGGCCACAGGGTGATCGGGCGAATAAGACCCACCTTGATCCCCTGCTTTCTCGCCTCGTTGATCGCGTTCTTGCTGACGCGCGCCGCGATGCCGAACGCCGCGATGGCGATCTCCGCGTCGTCCATCATGTACTCCTCGTACATCGTCTCGTTCTTTTTGACGAGTTCGTAACGCTCAAAGCGGGCGATATTCAGTTTCTCCAGCTCCTCGGGGACGAGAGAAAGCGAATTGACGATATTGTGCTTGCGCTTCATCTCGGTACCCGTCGTCGCCCAAGGCTTCTCGGGGGGAGGAGTGACCTCAAAGTCGAGACTCACAGGCTCCATCATCTGCCCCATCGTGCCGTCCGCGAGCACCATCGCCGTCATGCGATACTTGTCCGCGAGTTCAAAACCCTTGACGGTCAGAGCCGCCATCTCCTGCACGGAGGAGGGAGCGAGCACGATCATGTGATAGTCGCCGTGGCCGCCGCCGCGGGTGGACTGGAAGTAGTCGGACTGGCTGGGCTGGATACCGCCGAGACCGGGGCCGCCGCGCTGGACGTTCACCACGAGAGCGGGGAGATCGGCACCCGCGAGATAGCTGATGCCTTCGCCCTTCAGGGAGATGCCCGGCGAGGAGGACGAGGTCATCACGCGGAGACCCGCGCTTGCCACGCCGTACACCATGTTGATAGCCGCGATCTCGCTCTCCGCCTGGAGGAACGTGCCGCCGATCTTGGGCATTCTCTTCGCCATATACGCCGCGACCTCGGTCTGCGGAGTGATGGGATAGCCGAAGTAGTGCCTGCAACCGGCTTTGATCGCCGCTTCCGCGATCGCTTCATTGCCTTTCATCAGTACTTTGTCAGCCATAGTTCACCTCTCTACTTTGATAATGAAATCAGGGCACATGATCGCGCAGGAGCCGCAGCCGATACAATCGTCCGGACGCGCCGCCTCCACGGGGTGATGTCCCCTCTTATTGATCTTGTCGGGAGCGAGTTGCAGGACTTTCTTGGGACATACGTCCACGCACAATCCGCAGCCTTTGCAGTTATCTGTCCTAAAAGTCAGTTTTGCCATAAGCCATCTCCTTTTAAATTTTTCTCTCTATAAAGTTCTTTTGCAAGGTGAGAGGGAATAGATCCTTCACCCTGCCGTCGAGCTCCTTTGCCACATTTTCCTCCGCCGTCGTCATCACGATGGGGAGACTTGTCAGCCTCGACACTTCCTCCGCGTAAGGGATGGAAGCGAGGACGGTATCCGCCGTCGTCTCTCTGCCGAGATTGGAATTATTGATGATCCCCGTAAAGCGCATATTCGCCGCCAGCTCGATCTCACGCATCACTTCGACGGTGGACTCGGGGTCGGGGGTCAAGGGACGATACATATTGATCACGAGGAGCATCTCGTAATCGTTCTCTTCGAGTATCGCGGGACGAAGCCTTCCGAGGACCAAAGCCCCCCTGTCGTCGCCGCCGATATCGAGGATGCAGGTCAAACTCTTGTCGTCCGTCACCGCATACATATCCTGCGGGAGGGCGGGGATGTCCACGTTGCTGTTCGCGTACTCGGACACGATCAGCCTGATCCCCTTCTCCTTGAGCAGATCCATACTGTCCTTGGTGCGAAAGTAGGGATTTACGATATCGAGATCGGCGATCGCCACCTTCTCAGCCACCTCTCTGTACTTGACGGCGAGGTTGACTGCGATATTCGTTTTTCCGCTCCCGTAATGGCCGAGAATCAAAGTTACCCTTTTCATATCCATGTATTTATTTATTATAATTCTTTCCCTATTCTCCTGTCAAACGCGCGCGGGAGGATCAGAGCTTGTTTCTCTGGATCTTTCCGCTGACCGTCTTGGGGAGTTCGTCGCGGAAGACAACGACGCGAGGGTACTTATAGGGGGCGGTGTGATGCTTGACGTACTCCTGTATTTCCTTGACAAGGTCGTCCGAAGGCTGGGTGCCTTTGGTGAGGACGATGCTCGCTTTGACGATCTGACCTCTGACCTCGTCGGGAACGGCGGAAACGCCGCACTCCAAAACGTAGGGGAGCTCCATGATAACGCTCTCTATCTCGAAGGGTCCGATGCGGTAGCCGGACGACTTGATGACGTCGTCCGCCCTGCCCACGTACCAATAGAAGCCGTCTTCGTCACGCCAAGCGAGGTCGCCCGTGTGGTACCAGCCGTCGTGGCGCGCCTCCTTGGTCTTCTCGGGATCGCGATAGTACTCGGTGAAGAGACCGATCGGAGAGCCGTTCTTGAGGCTGATCACGATCTCGCCCGTTTCGCCGTCCGAAACGATCTTGCCGTCAGAGTCCATCAGAGCGACGTCGTAGATGGGCGCGGGTTTACCCATAGAGCCTATTTTATGCGGGGCGCCCACGAGATTGCCGATGATCATCGTGGACTCCGACTGACCGAAGCCCTCCAAGATCTGCAAGCCGGTTGCCTTCTCGAATTGGCGATACACTTCGGGGTTTAAGGCTTCGCCCGCCGTGGTCATATGACGCACGGAGGAGAAATCGTACTTGGAGATATCCTGCTTGATCATCAT
>DFEQ01000006.1:51647-54925 GCA_002368735.1 Christensenella sp. UBA3798 | reverse complement strand
GCCCTCTTGATGAGTTCGTCGGGGTCCTCCCCGTTGGGGAGCGAGATCACGCGCACCTTGATGCCGTGCCTCTTTAGGATGTCCAGCCCGCGCAAGGTGGCGTTTTGTCCCGCGCTGTCGCCGTCGTAGCAGATATATACG
The DNA here is from genome assembly GCA_002368735.1 of Christensenella sp. UBA3798. GTDB lineage: Bacteria > Bacillota > Clostridia > Christensenellales > CAG-1252 > CAG-1252. Next base: position 54,784 of record DFEQ01000006.1, on the reverse strand, counting down.
TCCTCCACGTAGCGCCGCGCGAGCTTTGCCTGCTCCTCGGTCAAGGAAGTGCCCATGCTGGCGACGACGTTTTCCACGCCTGCCTGCACGAGCGCGAGCGTATCCATATATCCCTCCACCATGATGAGGTCGGTGACCTTGGTCTTTAGGCGGAGTTTCTTGATCATATTCAGCCCGTACAAATTCCTGTTTTTCACGAAGAGTACGGTGTTGTCGGTATTCTTATACTTGGCAAAGTCGGTCTTGCCGAGCACTCTGCCCCCAAAGGCGATGACCTTGCCGAAGGCGTCGATGATGGGAAAAACCAGGCGGTTCGCCATCGCGTCGAAGAACTTGCCGTCGCGCTCCTGTATCACGCCCGCTTTGAGCATCTCCTCCCGCTTATAGCCGCGAGCCTGCAGCTCGGTGATGATCTCGGTATAGCCGTTGGAGTATCCAAGCCCGAACTTGGTGACCGAGGAAGGGGCTATCCCCCTCTTCCGGATATATTCCACCGCCGCCGCGGCGCAAGGCTTCTTGAGGTTTTGATGATAGATCATTGCGGCGTCGCGCATCAGGGCGGTCAGCCTGTCCTTGAGCTCACGAAAGTCGCCTTGGTCCTTTGATACGAACTTCGGCATCTCGAGATGCGCCCTCTCGGCAAGCAGTTTGACCGCGTCGATAAAGGACAAACTCTCCGCCTCCATCATAAAGGTGATGACGTCGCCCCCCTTGCCGCAGCCGAAGCACTTGTAAAAGCCCTGCTCCCTATCCACGGTGAAGGACGGGGTCTTCTCGTGATGAAAGGGACAGTTGCCCCAGTATTTACTCCCCTTTTTATTGAGGGACGGTACGTAGCCCGAAATGACGTCCACGATATCCGTGCGCCCTTTGAGCTCCTCTATAAAACTGCCGTCCATACCCTTTATCTGCATCGCTATCTCCAATCGTTGGGAATAAATAGGTTCTCGTAGGTCGCCACGGCGTAGCGGTCGGTCATACTGGCGAGATAGTCGCACACCGAGCGGGGACGCCCGCACTCCTCCGACATCCTGTGATAGGGGTCGGGGACCTCGTCGAAATGTTCGATGAAATACTCAAAGAGCGTTTCGAGCAGCTTCTTTGCCTTGGCTTCCTCCCCCTTGGCGGCGTGATAGGCGTAGACCTTCTCGTTCATAAAGGCAAAGAGCTTGTCCAGCGCGTACTGCACGTCGGCGGAGAGCGATACCACCGGTTTGTCGTAACTGTTATTGACAAGGTCGAGGACGAGGGTGTTGACCCTGGCGCTCTTGGTGGCGCCAAGCACTTCAACGCAGTCCTTGGGTATCATCTCTTCGGTAATGACGCCCGCCATCACGGCGTCGTCGATATCGTGGTTGATATAGGCGATGCGGTCGCTGTAGCTGACCACCTTGCCTTCGAGGGTGGCGGGGGTCAGGGAGAGCTTATGATTCTCGATGCCGTCTCTAACTTCCCAAGTCAGATTGAGCCCCTTGCCGTCATTCTCCAAGCGCTCCACCACGCGGCGGCTCTGCTCGTTATGGCGGAAGGGTTCCCCGAGCAAGCGGGAGAATACCTCCTCCCCTGCGTGCCCGAAGGGGGTGTGTCCCACGTCGTGCCCGAGGGCTATCGCTTCGGTAAGGTCGGCGTTTAAGCACAGCCCCGTAGCGACGGTGCGCGCTATCTGCGTGACCTCCAAGGTGTGGGTCAGGCGAGTCCTGTAATGGTCGCCTTCGGGAGAGATAAAGACCTGCGTCTTATGCTTCAGGCGGCGAAAAGCCTTGCTGTGGATGATGCGGTCCCTATCCCGTTGGAATTCCGTGCGGAGAGGACAGGGCTCCACGGGGAATTCCCTCCCCCGCGTGTCCGTTGACAACGTCGCGTATTTGGATAAAAACTGTTTTTCTATCTCCAGATAGCGTGCTTTCAATTTCTCCCTCCGAGCAAGGAGCAGCCGCCCCTTCGCACCCTATTTTCGAGCGCTTTTCCCTGTCTGCAAGATACACCAGTGCATACAAAGAGTATACCACCCGATTATAATTAGGCTTTTATATCATATCACTATGCCAAAGTAATTGCAAGCACTTTTTTAAAAAATTTTTTTGAATAAAAAACCTGCCTATTTTTCACTTTTTTCGCTGTCGGAAGTTGCGTTTTCCGGCGTCGCCGGCGCCTCCTTTTCCGCGTTTCCCGAAGAGGCATTGGCAACGTTTTCGCCACCTCCCTCCGCGGGGAGGGACTTTTTGCCCCGCTTGTCTATCCCGAGTGCGATCCTGAGCCCCGTCGCCACGATGGGCGCCACGAAGGCACAGATGGCGATCTCAAAGACGAAGTTCACGCCGAGCAGTCCTCCGAAGAACGCCGCGTTGATGACGGTGCTGCCGAAGGTCTTGCCGAAGTTGAATGCCGCCATCATCGCAAGCACCAGCGAGGTATTGGTGACCACCGCCACGACGGAGGACACCGTGGACGCCACGAAGGTGGAGGCGTCCTCGCTCCTTTTAGAGAGGAGTTTTTTGACCAGTTTGAAGGAGAAGTACGCCGTCACGGGGATGACCATTCTCGGGAGAATGGACACAAGGGGATTATAGAACATGGGCGCCATCAGAGTGGGATGGAGAAAAGCGTTGACGAGCGAGGCGATGCCGAACGCCGTCCCCGCAAAGAGCCCCATTCCCAACCCCTGCACGTCGGCGGCAAGGATGACCGCCACGAGGGGGATAAACGCCATGCTGACGCCGAGCGGATTGGGCATCGGCACCAGCACGAAGATCAATATGAGCGACAGATAGATCGCCGCGATCGCTATGTCACGAGTTTTTATCTTTAAGCCTGTATTCATGTCCATATATCGTTTACTCCTTCTTATTGTGGTCTGTTGGTATCGTTGGGTCCGATGTCAAAGTCGGAGGCGTCGAATGCGTCCGCCCCGCCCACCGTGGGAGGCTCGTCGGACAGCATATCTTCGGTAACGGGGGTATCGGAGAGAGGGGACTCCGTCGTTACAGGCGCTTCCGCCGCGGAGGTTACTGCCGTGGAGGTATCGGATGCGGGAGGTTCTGCGGAGAACAGTTCATCCGCATGGTCTGTCGCACGCGGCGCTTCCGCTGCCTCACCTGCCGTGGGGGCGCTTGCGGCAGGGGCGTCCGCCGCCTCGT
>DFEQ01000006.1:45708-51590 GCA_002368735.1 Christensenella sp. UBA3798 | reverse complement strand
TCCGCCGCCTCGTCTGCCGCACTTTCGCTCTCACTATCCACTTCGCTTTCGCCCGCGCCTTCGCCGCCGCTCGGGCTGTCGGGTCCGTCGGGGCTGTCGGGTCCGTCGGGGCTATCGGGGTTTTCTGCCTGCTTTGCCTTTCTCTTTCTCCTTGCGCGCGGGATGAGGATGATCATCAACACGACCGCCACAGCCAATAGGAGGATCGGGCCTCCGTAGATGAGCAGCTTGCCCCAAGTAGTCTTGACGAAGGTGGTCTGCTCGATGGAGAGGGTGGCTTCCTCCGTGCTGGTCTCGATGCGATCTGCAAACGCGGCGCCCGACTCGCTATTCTCATCCGTCAAGGTGACGCCTGCCGCGAGGTTCTTTATCTCCACCACGACGTTGTCGTAGGTGTAGGTGCCGAGGGTCTCGCCCTCGCTCCTCTCCGCGCTGATAAAGATATCGAAGGTGCCTTCGGAGATTTTGTCGTAGCCCTCGATGACGGCGTTATCGTTCTTTTCGTCCATCGCGATGAGGACGTATTCCGGCTTGGGATCGGGCGCGCCCACCGTCTTGGTGGCGGGCAGGATCTTGATCATCAAGCGGACGGGTTCTACGTCGAACTGACCGCTGAAGGTGACGAGATAGTTGTTATTCCCCGCAGTCATGCCGATCGAATCCACGTAGTAGGATTCCGGGAGCAGACCGTTCAGGCGGTAGTGCTCGATCTTTAAGGTGGAGGCGATGTAGTCCGATATCTCCTTATCCGTGCCTTCGGGGAGCTCGATGAAGTCCGGCTCGTCCGCGAAGGAGTATCGGAAGGTGACCTTGGAATCGCCGTAGAAGAACCTATCCTCGTAGTCCAGTTGCCCGCGCGTGATGGTGGCGGGGCTGAAGGCGCCCTCTTCGTCGAAGTAACCGATATCCGCATTGACGATGACGTCGGCAGGCTCGACAGTCAAGCTACCCGGACGACAGATCAAGTTGTAGTTCTTCGCCACGTCCGCGGACTTCTTATTGCGGAGTGAGAATTCGCCCGTGATCCTGTATATACCGATATTGGCGCTCTTGCCGATGACGGTATAACTTTCGGCGACTATCTCCACGCTGCCGTTATCGGCCTTGAGTAAGCCCTCGGAGTCGTACCTGAAGCCTTTGACCTCGTCGGTGCCGTCGTAGGTCTTGGAGATATCCCTTATCGTGATGACGAGATCGCGCTGTCTGACCACGATCTTGTTATTCTCCTTGACGTCGGTGACCACGCCCGAGATATTCACGTTATTGATGGTATTGACGAAGACGGGCTTATACTCTCCAACGCTCAAGACGCCTGTCTGCGAGCTATGCAAGGTGAGGGTGACGCCGATATCCGCGAGGGTGGCGTTTTGCTTTTCGGGGGCGTTCGCCGCTGTCCACCTCGTCGCCCAGTAGATATCCGCAAGCGAGATGCCGCCGCCCTCCACCGACGCGCCGTAATTGACGCTCTGCAAGGTCTCACCGTAGGTGATCTGCGTCCTGGCAGGCTTGATGCGGATGACGACGGGGGTGATGGTGAAGGTGTAGTCTACGCCCGACTGCGCGGTGAAGGTGTAGCGATCGGTGATATCCGCGCCGCTGTCGTCCAAAACCGTGTAGAGGAGTTTGTAGCCGCCCTCTTTCACGCTTTCGCCCGCCTCCCTCGACACCACGAGTTTCGCGCCAGCTTCCACCAAGGAATAGCCGCGCGCCAGCTCTGCCGTGGGTGTATCTGTGCGCACGCCCACGCGCTTGACGTTCTTGCTTTCGTCCGAGGTCACGACGAGGGGTTTGGGCGTCACGAGCAACTTAGCGCTGCCCGAGAGTACCGCCATCTTCTTGCCGTTCACGATGCGATAACCGGCGGCGCCGGGGGCAACGGTGTAGTTCTTGTTCTCGGAGGAGAAGAGGCAGGTGAAGGAATATCTGCTCTCCTCGTCGTTGGGCAACAGCGCATTGCCGTTATTATACACGACGTTCTCAAAGAGCAAGGGGGTCTCGCCGTCATAGGCGCAACGATTGAGTGGCTCAACGCCCTTGTACGCCGTATACTTGGGAGTATGCGCATTGTCACCGTAGACCATCGAGTCAGCCTCGAAGTTGACGGTTATCATAGAAGGTGTGACGATATAGTACGCCTCCACGCCCGACTGGAGTTTCACCTCATAGTTGGGGAAGGAGAAGCTGTCGCCCACGATGATGCGATAGTAGCCCACGTCGTATTCGTTCGCCCTCTCGCGGGTGACGAGCGCGGTGGCGCCGGCGTTGAACGCTGCCCTATCGCTTTCCACGATGCCGCGGTCACTCTCCGTAGTCTCCACGATGGTGGGCGTCAGGACGGGAGCACTGCTGCCGAATTGATCGAGGTACTCCACCGTCTTGGAGCTGATGGTTATCTCCAAGGGACGCAGTTTGATGCTCGCGCGGATCAGCACGCCGCCCGAGCTGATAGAGCCCTCGTCGAAGTCGTAATCGCGATAGAGGTAGGGATATATGCTCTTTTGATAATCCGTCAATTCCCCTTCGGGGCTCTCGTAATCGAGCGAGCCTTCGCCCGACACATAGACGAGCTTGCCTTCGCCCGCATTCTTGTCCGCAAAGGTAAATCTCAGCCCATCCACAGTGATGTACTGTTCGTCCGTATCATTGAGGTAGCCTTCGAGGATGGGTTTGCCCACGCAGGTCGCCTCGGCGGTGCCGTCGTAGACCTTATCCTCGATGACGACGCTCTTGAAGGACAAGATCGCCTTGTTGATGGTCAAGCCACAGGAGGCGTCGCACACCATTCTCCTGGTGTAGATATTCCCCGGGTCTTTCTGATAATACACCTCGAAGGACACGAGATAGCTACCTGCGTGGTAGGGTCTCATCTTGCCGTCCTGCTCCACGCGAGGAGGCGTATCGTCGAGAGGCTCGTACTTGTAATCCACCTCATAGCCGATAGAGGTCAATTGCTCTTTCAGACTATCGTAAGCGCTGAATTCGTAGGCGGCAGCCTTGTAGGTGACCGCCTCCCACACCATCTCGATATGGGTGAGGGGCACCGTGACCACCACGTCGTAACAGGAGCCGAGGGTGACGACGTAGGTATAGGCGTCCGCACCTATTTCCACACTGACCCCTTTGCTCTCGGAGGAGAGTCCCGTGTGCACGTTCAGGAGGAAGCCCTTGCCGATATCCGATACGGACAAGGTGATCTTGCCGTCCACGACCTCGTCTGCAAAGGTCACGCCCACGCCGCTGAATGCGGGGAGGTCCCTCTCGTTGCTCTTGAGGACGGAGTCCTCCACGCCGACGTATTTGAGGGTGACGTTGTAGCGAAGTGCAAAGCAGGCGGATACCGGTTCGTTCCCCGCGATGCGATGGGTGTCTTTGACGGACGATTCGCCCTTCTTCCATTCGCGCAGGGCATAATTGCCGCTGTCCTTGGCAATGAAGTACACGCCGCTGTTCTCGTAGGAAACGACCACCTCTCCCTCGTCGCCGTACACGTTGACGACGGTTGCGTATTCGTCCTCTTGCTTATTGCCGGTGCTGCTCTGATAAACGACGAGTACGATGCCCTCCGCCGCCGCGTCATCCGACACGTATATCAATTCGTCCGTCGTGACGGTAGCGCCCTTGAAGGCAAAGGCAACGTCCGTCACCGAGCCGCCCGCATTTACCTTCAAGTAGGAGTCGGCAAAGCTGCCGCCCGTGACCGTGACGGTGTGACCGTTACCGAGGAGGGTGCCCGCGAAGGTCACGCCCGTCGCCAAACTGCCGTCCACAGTGATGTCGGCGGTCAAACTTATCGTCGCACCCTTCAAATAGTCGTAGTCTTCCTCGTCCTCGGAGAGCATCGCCGCCTTGATAAGGTCGATAAACTTCGCCGCGGTATCTATCTCCTTCGCCGCGAAGTAGGCGATCTCTTCATAGGAGGAATAGTAGTCCCTATTACCGTAGTAATAGAGTTCGTTCTCCTGTCCGACGAAGCTCATCTTATAGCCATCGCCTGCGTCAAAGCTCGCGCGGATAGCCGCGTCCGCTTCGGGAGTATCCTTAAAGGTGAATGCCGCACGCGGAGCATACAGATAGTTGTAGTCGCCCGAAAGCGCGGAGATCTCGTCCTTCCTCGTGCGGTCCTCGGTGACGATCTTCACCACGCCCTCGATGGTATATTCGGGCAAGTTCATGCCGTTATCGCACAGGAACAACACCACGTTGTCAAGGGTCAGCCCTTCCTCGGCGATGGCGTAGCATCCCTTATGGAGATAGATGGCGCCGTTCCTGACGGTGCCGCTTGCCGAGTCATTCTCGCCGTAGCCGTTACCGAATACGACCTCCTTCGTCGCCGTGGAGGCGGTGAGGTCAAGGTAGTGCCCGTTGAGATCGAGGATCATGGTGCCGAAGCGGATGGTCTTCAAGTTCCTCTTGACCACGACGTCGGCGCCGAGGGTGATGACGCTCTCTTCCGCGAGGTTATCCTCGGTGGCATGACCGAGATAGACCAGCTCATCCTGGTCCACGATGGTATTGAGGCTCCTGACCGCGAGCTTTACGTCAGAAGAGGTAGCGGGCGCGGTATAGTAGCCGCCGATATAGTTGCCGGGGAAGACTACCTTGCCGTCGTAACCGTACAAGGCAAGGAAGCTGCCTACCACGGCGGTCATGTGGAAGCTGACGCGGGTACCCTGCCCGCCCACCGAGTCGGCAAAGGATATCTCGAGCGCAGTGGAATCCACGCGCATCTCGTTGACGCCCACGCGGTTCTCTTCCTGCCCTCTGATCGCCTGATCGACGCCCCTGGTCAAGAACCAGGAATTCTTGATGACGCCGCTGTTACGCAGGGTCAACGCCGCGCCCTCGCTGAAGAGCGCTTCACCCTTGGACACCACGACGACGCCCTGCATCATTCCGAGGTTCTCGTTGACGAGGGTCGGCGTGCCGGTGAAGGTAGCGCCCGCTCTGTACTCGAATATCAGGTTTCTGATCTCGCCGTTCACGCGGTAGAGGAAGGGGTTCACGCCGAACGTGTCGCCATCCGTATAATTGCGATAGACGATGGTGGTATTGTTCGCGCCGAAGATATTGCCCTTGAATTCGTGCGTAGCGTCGCCTATCGTGTCGAGGAGTTCGTCCACATACAGTTCGCCGCTTGCCACGAGGAAGGTCACTCCCTCGAATCCAAAGCCGTTCTTGACCGCATTGGCAAGGCGTCCAAGGTCGTCCGCGCTGTCAAAGGTGCGGTCGATATAGTTGAGATAGTAGGCGTTCCCCGCCGTCGTCGGGAGAAGCAAGGTAAAGCTCTTTCTCGCGCTCTCGCCGATCACGGCGCCGCGGTCGGCGTACCATCCGGCAAAGACCTGCTCGTCGCTATCCGCCGCAGTGACCTTGACCCCACCGTCGAAAGCGTAGGAGACAGGTCCGTTCTTAAAGAGCACGGAATAAGTATTATCCGCGAGCTTGAGCGTCTCGTAGAGCGTCTTGTTCTCAGTCACGAGCCACACGCCGCTCGCCGTCACCGCATCGCCGAGCAGGAAGGCGTCGCGCTCTTCCAGGATGACCACGTTGCGGAGGGTGAATTCGTCGTCCGAGCCGAAGAGGGTCATGGTGCCGCCCTCGGTGAGGTCGATGACCACGTTCTCCAGCACGCCGCCGAAGTGATTGAGCAGCGCGCCCGTCACGCCGTGCGCCTTCAAGGTATGCCCGCCGCCGAGGATGGTGCCGCGGAAGGTGGTTGTCTTAAAGAGGGTATCCGTGGCGGTAAGCTCCCCTCCTATCGTAAAGGTTTCGCCCGCGCCCGTGTAGCCAAGCTCGGTCACGTCGCTCAAAACTTGCAGTTTATAGTCGCTGTCGAGGGTCTTGGAGATAAACTCCGCGGTATAATAGTCCTCTGTAACGTA
>DFEQ01000006.1:0-45637 GCA_002368735.1 Christensenella sp. UBA3798 | reverse complement strand
TAACGTAGCCGCCCGCCGTATCAAAGAGCGCATCGGCTGAGAAGATGCTCCTGCCGCCCACCCCCTTATTCGTGTAACCGATAAAGATGATATCGTCGGCGGGGTCGGCGCTGAAGGTCAAGCCGTTGTCGCCGCCCTGCGTGAGGGTGCCTACGCCGTTGATGCGGATGGTGGGATAGGTGGTCGTCACCTGCTCCCTTGCCACGACCCACAGGTTATCGGAAACGCCGTTATTCGTGAGGGTGAATAATTCGCCCGCGAGGCTTGCGCCCTTCTCTAAATAGATAGCCGCGTTATTGACGTTGCCGTTATTGAGTTTTATAAGGTATGCCGCCGTTTCCGCTTTGGTGAGGCGGAGACCCAGCTTTTGGATAATGCCGTTGTTTTCTGCTACAAAGCCATCCGTCAAGGTGGCGCCTCCCACCGTGACGACGTGATGTCCGCCGTCAAAAGTGAGGGATGCGGGGATCAGCATCGCGGGGAACGCCCTCTCGGGGAGGGTGATGTCCGCGGTCAAGGTAAAGGTGGCGTCCGCAAGGTGATACACCCCGCTGTTCAAGGCAAGAGCAAAGGCATACAGCTCGCTGCCGCTACCGATAGCCGACCTCGTCACCAAACGCACGCGAACGTCCGAGATCATGCGCGAGACGGCGTTTTCCGCCACGACGTCGTAAGTGACATAGGTGATATAGGCGTTGTCGCCGACCGTACCATACACGACGTTATCCATCGCCGCGCCGCTGCCCACGTCGTAACTGCCATCTGCCGTGACGCCCGCAAAGAGGGCTATCGAGTCGTCAAGAGAGGTGATATCGCGACTGAAGGATATCTTACCCGCCGTGACCTCTGCCGCCGTCGGGCAGGAGATAGCCCATTCGGAGTCGAAGGTCATGCTGTTCACACACGCGGCGGAAGATACGTTCTCTGACTTATCGGAATACACCCACACGTTGTGCACTTTTGTGGGATCCTTCGCCTTGGTGTAGCCGATGGCGCTGTCCGTGCCGCCGAAGACCTCGCCCACCACCTTGACGAGCGAAGTGGTAAGCGCGTTGACGTTATTACCTATCAAGCCGCCGCTTCTATCCTTATCGTTGGCGCCGAATACCGCCCCCGTGACGTCGGCATAGACGCGATAGACGTTGCCGAGGTTGATGCCCGCGAGGGTGCCCGAGTAGGACACCATACTGCCGCTCGCAAGGAGTTCGCCGCGGAAGAGGACGTCCACGACCGAGATTGTCTTATAGTTCTCGCCCACGATGACGCCCGCATAGGAAGTGGCTGCGCCCATCGCCTTGACCATAGAGGTAGCGCCGACGCTTGCAGATACTCTTTCTATCGTGCCGTCGTTGGCGCCGACGAGGCCGCCCGCGATGGCGGTATTCTCAGCGCTTGCCGTCACGCTACCCTCTACAGTGAGGACGATATCCTTGACGACGCCGAAGTTGGTGGCTGTCACGGCGCCCACCGTCTGTCCGAGGAGCGCTGCGCCTTGCTTAAGGGTAACGTTCACGCCCGAGACGGTGCCTTCGTTCACTGCCGTGAGGATGGCGGTCTTCTGCGAGGATACAGAGCCGTAATCACCGGCCTCCGCCTCAACGGTGAGGTCGCGGATAACGGCAGTCGCTCCGCTATAGCCGAAGAGCGCCGTGTAGTCCGTGCCGACAAGCGAGCCGCCCTTCAAGGTTATCGTGTAGCCGCCGCCGTCAAAGACGTTATTGAAGGGATATTCCTCCGTACCGATGAGGGCGGTAAGTTCGCCCGCCTCCACCGTGACGTCGTTCATGAGTGTAAAGACGATGGCGCTACCCGACAAGCCGCCGCTGACGGAGGAAGCCATATCGTTGAGGTCGGCGACGGAATAGATGCGCGTATTGACGAAGATGACCATCACGTGCTTGTTCTGGATGGTATTGAGGGGCAGGAAGGTATTGCCGTTCTCGCCCACGTTACCCGTCTTGTCGTCCACCTGGACCGACGCGGCGGTATACCAATAGTCGAGGTCGGTGCCCTCGTCATCCGTCACGTTGGTAAAGATGATCCTCTTGGTGAAGAGGTCTATACCCGCCATGACCTTGCCGTTGCCCTTGATATTGAGATAGTTGACGGTCTTTGCGCCCTCGCCCGCGCCCTCTACCTCGCGGTTCAAGGTGACCTGCCAGACGTTCATCGCGATGACGCCGTCCAAGTAGCCTGCCGTGCCGCCGAGGTATTCCTCCGCCACGACAGACCCGAAGAGGAAGGTGACGCTATGGTTCATCGCCGCCTTGGCATAGCCGACGAAGCCGCCCGCGCGGGTGGAGCCTGCGCCCGTAGCCTCCGACGTGACCTCGCCTTGGTCTGCGAGATATACGATGAGGTAATTCATGTATCCTTCGCTGTGGTAGCCTACCGCACCGCCCGCATTGGTGGGAGCGGATACCTCAGCCGCCGAACGCGCGGATACCGTGCCGTAGATAAAGACGTTGGCTTCAGCGCCGTTTCCCGCCTTGGCGATACGCCCGTCGTCCTTGGGCAAGAGGTCGCGACCATCCTTACCCCAATAGGTAAAGTCGGTAGCGCCTTCCACGGTGCCGTAGTTGATACCCACCATAGCGCCCGCGTTGACCACGTTTCTGAGCTTGGTGGTGGCTCTTACCGTGCCGCCTTCACGCACGAATGCCAGACAGTCGGATACCGTGCCGTGGTTCGCGCCGACGATGCCGCCTACCGTATACCCCGTGACGATGCCGCCCGCCTTGACGTCCACATAGCTGCGCTTGACGGTGCCGTAGTTTACGTTCACGACGGCGCCGTAGATATTATCCACAGAGCCCGAAGCTCTGCCCACCGTGCCGTACACCTCTACGCCGAGGTCGGTGACGGTGCCCGCGCTAACGCCGAAGATGCCCTGCGAGACAAACTCACTTACGCAAGTATCGGATATGCGGATGGTATGATAACTATCCTCCGCCTTGCCGCTGAAGGTGCCCTTGAAGCGATGCTCCGCATTGCCGATGGGCATAAAGTAGGACTCGGAGGAGAGCGTGATGGTCGCGCCGAGGTTAAAGGTGATGTTTTCAAAGGTATATCCGCCCACGTTGACGTCCTCGGCTATCGCCATGAGGTCCGCCACTTGGGTGAGGGTCGTCTTGATGACCGCTACCTCGTAATGAACACCCGTATAGTCGATGGGGGCGAGGAGGTAGCCTTCTTCCCCGTTGGACAGGTCGCCCGACTTTTCTTCGTCGCCCGACGAAAGCATCGCTTTGGATATCTGCTGATTTTTCTCAAAGGACTTGTACCAGCCCATGACGGGGATATGGACGCCCGCGTCCTCCGAATCGTAATGGAGCAGTTCGTTGGTGAACTTCACTTTATAGGAATCGGAAGCGAAGTTCGCGTCGATGACGCCGATACCGATGACGGTCATCACGTTGACGCGGGTATCACCCACGGCGCAGACGCCGATGGCGTCGACGTAGGAAGAGGCGTCCACGAGCGCCCAGACGTTCTCGAGGAGGTTGGTGGCGTCATAGCCGATGGCAAGCCCCTTGACCCCCTGCACGCTCGCGGTGGTCAAGGCGTTGAGGCGCGCCCCCTTGGATATCACGATGACGTTGGAGAGGGCGCCGTTATTATAGGCGATAGCGCCCGCGTAGCGCGTATTCTTTACCTTTAAGGCGTCTATATCGTCCTGCGTATAGTCGCTCTTGCCGAGGGTCCCCTCGACGACGATGCGAAGGTCGACGATAGCGCCGTCCGCCGCCACGTATCCGAAGATGCCCGCGTATTCCCCTTCCACCGAGATATCCTTGGGAAGGGTGATGGTGTGCTTATTGCCGTCGAAGGTGCCGTTCATGCCGTTCAGGGCGGTACCTATCGCCTTAAAGCCGTTATCGATGGCGATATCATTCTCCAAGGTAAAGGTCAACATGTAGAAGTCGTAGCCCGCGTTGACGTTGGCGGCGTACTTCATTAGGTCGTCGGCGCTTTCGATGCGGCTGTTGAGGAAGCTGACGTTATACAAGCGGCGCTTCTCGTTGCCGTCGGGATAATAGCCGTAAACCTCCGTGTCGTTGACCATTGCGTTGAAGGTATCATCCCAATCGCCCGTCTTATCGGTACGGCTGTGGAAATAGTCGTCTTTATTCGACTCGGAATTCCTATATCTGTCATACCAGTAGGGCGCGACTACCTCCTGCGAATTCTCAGATGTATTGGGCACGGAATAGGTGAAGTTAAAGTTGCTGTCGTTCTGATTGAAGCGTACGTTCACAACGCCCGCGGCGATGACCATCAAGCTGTTGAAGCCGCCCTGGTCGATGCCCTCCCCGCCGTTATTGTAGGAGAGTTCGCTCTCGCCCAGCTCGTAGTTCGCCTTGCTGTTGTAGCTGATGACCCACGAATTCTTCGCCACGTCACCTTCCACGTCGAGATAGCCGAAGGCGCGTCCCGTCCCAACCGAACCGAAGAGAGAGGCGTTGGTGTCCAGTACGATGGCGATATTATTGTACGAGCCGCCGAAGGCATATCCCGCAAGTACGCCCGCATAGATGGTGCGCGTGGTATTATCCGCGCTGTCTCTGCCGATGGGGCAGTACGCCTTGATGATAAGGTCGCGTATCCTGGCGCCTTCGCCCACTCTGCCGAAGAGCCCTGCGTAACGCGCGTCGATGACGACGTCCGCGGCGAGGGTAATGGTGTGCTTATTGCCGCTGAAGCTGCCGATAAAGTTGCGCTCGATATAGCTGTCAAAGCCTGCGCCCGACTGCACTTTCACTTCGCCGCCGATGGGCTGATAGACGCCGTTTTCAAGGTCCGCAGCCGTGATGATAAGGTCGTTAGCGAGCTGATACTCGATACCGCGATAGTTCCTGCCGAGACGCACGTTCTCCGATATCATCAAGAAGTCGTCCACGGTGGAAATATATTTATTGATGATGACGCACAGCATATCGTTGCTTGCCACCTTGGGCGACGCAGTACTGCCGTATACGCCTCCCTCGCGCACCGTCCAACGATAGAGGCTGGTAGCAACGTCCGAGATGGGCTTGATCATATCCTCCTCGGTCGTCGTATTGTCGATAAAGCCGTAGAAGGCGCTGTCGACCTCCGTCGTATCGAAGAGGATGGCGCCGTCCGCCGTGATGGACACGCGGAGCGCACCCTTATTGAAGGGATTGGTCTCCAGGGGGTCGTCTTCAAGGTATATACTGCCCACCATGCGCATCTTTCTGCCCACGCCGTTCAGCTCGTAGAATGCGGGATACGCCTCGCCCTCCTGCCGACCCATCGGCTCGGTAACGGTGGCATTCTCCTCCAAAATGAGCCAGCAGTTGTCGATGGTGTAGTCGTAGAAGACCGAACCGTCCTCGGCGAGCTTGCCCGCCCTGCCTACGATGCCGCCCGATGAGGGGGTGCCCTGCGTGGTGTAGACAACGGTATCGGCGTGCACGCGCACGACCACGTTCTTGATGCTGCCGTAAAGGAGCGCGACCGCCACGCCCGAATACAGGGCGTCGTTGTCACCGAAGCGCACGTTCTCGCCCGTTTCGATGAGGAGGTTGCGGATGGTGCCGCCCGTCCCGACGTAGCCGAACACACCGGCGTACGCCCTCTTGATGGCTTTGCCCGTGACGGTGATGGTATGACCCTGTCCGTCAAAGGTACCCGTGAAGGGACGGTCGGGAGTACCTACCGCGATGACGGAGGGATAACTGACGATGATATCTGCCTCCAGCCTAAACACCGCGCCTTGGTCGCCGTAATTCTTGATATTCTCGGCGAACTCGGCAAAGTCGGCGGCGGTCTTGATACCCAGCTTGATGAAGGACAAAGTAACGCTGCAGTTTACCGCATCGGGATCGGTGACCATGCGGATATCGTCGTTGTCGCTATTGCCGACGAAGGAGCCTATCCCCGTGAGGTTTGCCGAATTGAAGCCCGCCTCCTTGGTGATATCCTTATACCAACCGTTATCGAAAGAGCTAAAGCCCTTGACGGCTTTATAGCGCACGGAAAGCTCGGGCGACTCTCCCGCGAGATATCTCTTGCGGAGGTCGCTGAGTTTGCCTTCGCCCGTATATATCTCCGCGGTGGTCATACCGTTGCCGAGCACACCGAGCTGGTTGACGCCGAATTGAGAGGTGGTCATATTGCCCACCACGCGGTCCTTGCCATTGAGCACGCTGATCCACACGTTCCGCACGTTCGGCGCATCCGACGCCTGCTCGCCGATGATCTCGCCCGCGCTCCTCTTATCCGACTTATAGGTCAGATTGATGGAAAGGTTGACGAAGACATTCTCGATGACGCCTTGGTTATAGCCCACGAGAGAGCCGATGACGTTGCTGTTTACGCTACCTATCGAAGCGCCCTCCTCCACGATAAAGACGAAACTCTTTATCACGCTGTTGGGGGCGGTGTAGCCGAAGAGACCCGTGTACTCCTGGCCGCTGATAGAGGAGTCCTTCTCCATCGTTATGGTATAAAGAGCGCCGTCAAAGATGGCGTTGAAGGGATGATCCTCCGTGCCGATGGGGCGCAAGACTTTGCCCGCGTCCACCACGATATCGCCGTCCAGACGGAAGAGGACGTTGTTATAGTAGGAATGGCTGTTTATCTTGGTCGCGAGGGCGTTGAAGGAGGTGTAATCGGTGATGAGAAGGTCGTCGTAGCAGACGTAATAGGTCACGTTGGTTTCCATGCCGTCCGACACGTACACCGAGCGATTGGTCATGGTCTTGAGGTAGCCTTCATTCTCCGTCCAAGCCGAGATGTCGGTATACCAGTTTTTGACACCCGATATCGACGAGGTAAAGCTGAAGCGCCCCATTCTCTCGTTCAAACTAACGCTCAAAAGCGTTTCGTTGAGCACTCGGATGACGTTGAATCCCGTCTCCTCGACGTTCGTACCCACCACCTTGCTGAGGGAGCTATTGCATATCTGCACCCAGGTATTGGTGGCGCAAGAAGCAGTGGTATCGCCTGCCGCGAGACCGACATACGTGCCGTACACGTCCTCGTAGAGGGCAACTGCGGTATTAGAGACAGCCCCGATATTCTTGCCGACGACGCCGCCCGCATAGATGGTGCTTTCCTTGCCCACCGCGCCGCGGAGAGTAACTATCACGCGGTCGATATAGCCCTCGTTGAGAGCCGCCACGCCGCCCGCGATATCCGCATGGATGGCTGAGCCCGCCGCCGTGGTCAAGGTAGAGCAAGACAGCGTGCCATAGTTCTTACCGACGATGCCGCCCACATAGCTCACGACCTCTTCCTCCGCGTCGAAGGTGGCGAGGGCAATAAGGGCGTGCGTCTCCGCTATGACGGCGTTGACGACGCCATCGACCTCGTTGATACCGATGACGCCGCCCATCGCGGCGGTAGCCATCGCGGGAATGGTGCACACGGTGACTGTCTCGGACTCGCTGCCCACGGTGATGGTCAGATCCACGTTGGTATTTGTCCTCCACTCGGTGGGTGCGGCGTAGATAAATGCCAAGACGTCCTTTTGGTAACTATCGTAATTGACTTCCTCGTAACCAACGAGCCCTCTGTTGACGCCCGCGATGGCGCCGAAGGCTTCGCTGCCCGCGTAGGCTGCCTTCGCTTCGACGTTCACGAAGGCGCTCTCGATGCGCCCTTCATTGGTGCCGACGAGTGCGGAAGCGTATTTGCCCGCGATGGTACCCGAAACCGAGACGAACGCCGAGCGGACGACGCCGCCCGTCTTATTGACGCCCGCAATGGCGCCCACGCTCTCGGAAGCATAGAGCACGCCGAAGTAGCTGCCTTCTCTGGAGACGGTCACTTCGATGGAGTTTGCCATAGAGCCGCCTATCTCGCCGTAGTTCTCACCCGCGATACCGCCCGCGTTCTTACCCACGATGGCGCCGAATCCGTTCCTACCGAATGCCTTGGCGTATTCGACGGTGACGACGGCGGACTCTATCTTGCCGTAGTTGATACCCGCGACGGCGCCTGCCGAGCCGCCCGTCTTCAAGTAGCCGTGCAGCGCGATGTTCACGCCCGATATCGTGCCGTAGTTGACGTCGGTCAATATGCCCCTTGCCACGTCGCCCGTAGTCACGGAAGAATTGCCAGAACGCACGTCGATAAAGAGGTTCTTGATGCGGGAGGAATGCCGCGCATCCCCTTCCGCGCCAAGCACGCCCACGAAGGGATGCAGGGTGGACGAGGAGCTCATCGTTACGGTATAAGCGTTGCCGTTGATACAGCCGACGAAGGGCTTCTCCGCCATGCCGATGGCTGCCGTCGAATTCTCGTCGATGGTGAAATTGTTGTTGATATTGTACTCCACGTACAATCTGTAATCGCCCGCGATATTTTCAGCTACCGCAATATAATCCTCCTGTGAAGCGATGGTCGTATTGCAGAAGCCCGCATAATATACCTTGCCCGACAAGCCCGCGCCGTTTGCGCCGCCCACCGTCGGGGAGAAGGTAAAGCCCGTATTGCCCTCGGAGACGGGCACCCTGGTGCCGTGCTCGAAGGAAGCCACGTAGTCGTAGAACGCCACCCTCTTCACTTCGGGGATGTCGTCTCCATTCTTATCCTGGACGGGAAGTTTGGAAGCAAGGAAGGTGATTTGACCGCCCTTGACGCTCTCCGCGCCGTTTATCGTGACGGTCACGTCGCCCCAGCCGTACTTGATGAGGATATTGGCGCTTCCGTGGTCTTCGCCGCTCATGAGCACCGCTTGACCGGTGGTAACGTTCTCATCACTCCCCTGATATACCGCGAGGGGCGCACCGAGTGCGGGGTCGTAATAGACGTCCGAGGTCTTGCTCTTGGACAAGCACAGCGCCCACAAGGAATCGGTATTATTCTTGGAGGCGTTGTGACCCACGATCAAGCCGCGATACTGCGACTGCTCGCCGTTGCTCCCCGTGAAGTCGCCGCCGAAGATGGTGGCGTGGTTAAAGACGGATACCAAGCTGTACGCCGCCGCACCGTTGCCGTTCTCGCCCAATACACCGCCCGCGGCGTAATTCGCCTTTGTGCTGATGATGGGGGAATTGACGTCGGTATTGTCATAGTAGACGATGATATTCTTGGCGATGACCGCTTCGTTCTCGTACTCGTTATATCCGATGGCGCCGCCCGCGTAGACCTTACCGGAGCCCGCAGTGGTCGCCTCTATCTTGCCGTAATCATACTCGGTGGCGTAGCGGAAATACACCTCCGCGTTCTTGACGATGCGGTGGTTGACGCCCACCAAGCCACCCACGGTGTTTGCGCTGATCCAACCGTCGATCTCGGCGATGACCTTACCCGTCGAAGTATCCTGACCGATGACGCCGTAGTTGACCGCGGCGACCGCGCCGCCGTAGAGGGTGGAAGCGTTGCCCAGCGCCCCCGTAACGCGCACGGTGAGATTTTTGATGGTGCCGGTGGAGCCTACGCAACCGAAGAGCCCCACGTAGTCCAAGCCCGCGCGGTTGGACTCCACGGTGATGGTGAGTCCGTTGCCGTCCAAGGAGCCCAGGAAGGGTCTGTCCGTCGTACCGATGGGGGTAAACCCGCTCACCGCGATATTGGTGCCGAGCGTGAAGGTCACCCCTTGGTAACCTCTGCCCTCGCCCGTGGAAGCGGATAGGACATTGAGGTCCTCTGCGGTGAAGAATTGCAGGTTCAACAGTTCCGCAACGAATATCCTATTGCTTAACACCTGATTTTGCGGCGTGAACCGATTGCCCACGAGCCCCTCGGTGATGACCGACCTTTCGCCCGACGTATAGTCGTACCACCCCGAGAAAACCATCCCTTCCTGCGAAGCGAGGGTGAAGCTGACGGGGGTCGAGGAGGAGATATCCACCTCGGCGATGGCAACGGTCTTTTGCACGTAGACCACGTTGATGCCCGTCTCCACGTTCACGTCTTCCGTAGCGATGGGACGACGACGTAAGGAAGCGTCCTCCTTGGCGTATTCGTCGTAGGACATGACCGCCCAAGAATTGTTAAAGGTGGGTTTGCTGGTGGTCAGAGATCCGACCATCGCGCCCACGTTCGAGCTCGTGGAATCGGTCTGATAGATGGTGGTATTGAAGGTGCCCTTGCTGCCCGAGACCGCCGCTACGTTATTGAAGGTAGCCTGGTTTGCGTCATAGCGCCCGACGAGAGTGCCGATGGACTGCTCCACCACGGTGTGGTCGTTGCCGTACAAGCGGTAGGATGAGGTGCCCATCAATTCCTTGACCTCAAAGATATCGACCGCTTTATCCTGGGAGTCATTCGTGGAGTCCCACCCGATGACGCCGTACCCGTCGTCCTCGCTGCTGCCGTCCTTGAGCTTCGCATGCTTATACATCGTGATGTTCACGGCGTGGAAGTTGTATAAGGATTCCAGCTTGATCTCGCCCGATACGTAAGCGTTGAGCCCGTTGAACTGCGCGCCGCTCACCGCCTGACTGACGCCGATCATGCCGCCCGCGACAGCGGAAGTGCGCCCGCTGATGGTCGCCTTGCCCGTCAGGGTGACTTTGACGTTGTTTATCTGTCCCACGTTGAGTCCGCAGAGGGTGCCGAAGACGCTGTTATCCGCCGCGCAGGTCACGAAGGCGGACTTGGTGGCTTCCACCTCCACGTTCTGAATGGTGCCTTCGTTCTTTCCCGCGAGGATGCCCACGTAGAAAGTCTCCACCACGATATCCACCGTATAGGGTACTACCTCGATATAGCCGGGGTTGTAGGCGCGACCGGCATCGTAATCGTCACCCTTCAAGCCGTAGAAATAGGCTTCGTCAAAGGTGGAATAGGCGGGGAAGGAGAAATCCGCCATCGCAAAGCTATTGTTGAATACGCTGTTGGCGTCTGCCTCCCGGCTATCCCCTTCTATCTTATGCTTTCTCTTCGCCTTTACCTTATCGCTTGCGTCTTTCAGAGCGCGATAGGTGATGCCGCCGCTCTCGTCGATGGCGCCGCCGAAGACGATCTTGAGGTCGGTGACCCTTGCGCCCGACTTGATGACGCCGAACAGACCGGTAGTGTATTCCTTAAAGTCGGTGATGTCGGCATTGGGGTCGTCCTCCTTGGAATATTCGTCCTTCTTATCGGGGTCTTTCTCAAACTCGTGCGATATCGAACTGCCCGCGGCGAAGGAGATGGTGTGACCGTTGCCGTTGAAGGTGCCGTAGAAATCCTCTATGACGGGGGTGCCGTCGCGCACGAGGATATCCTTCTTGAGCGTCACGTTGAGCCAAGACAGGGTGGGCGTGGAAACGCCGCTGAAGCTCATCAGCAGATTGCCGTCGGAGTCATTCACCCCCGAGCCGATATTTTGATACACTTTCAGCTTGATTTGATTGATATCGCGCGCAAGCTGGGTGAGTTCGCCCGAACTCTCTATCTCGGTGTCGATAAACACCGCAAACAGTACGTTGGATTCGCTTTGCGTCAGGGTCTTGGTCTTTTTCTTCGATTCCGAAGATATCGAGCCCGTGAGCAGTTCATCGGCGGTCATCCAGGCGTAGAAAGGCGAGCAGATGGGCTTGACTTCGACATTCATCGTGGAGTCGGTCATCGTGCCCTTTACCTTGACCTCGCCGTCGCCGAAGATGACGAGGTGATGCAGGTTGGTATTTGACGATGGGGTCTTGTTACCCGCGATGCGCCCCGTATCCGATTCGGAGAGGTTGCGAGCGAGCCAGTTGTTAGCGCCCAGCTTACCCATCAAGTCGGAGTTACCGCAGATAAGACCGGTATTGCACTCGTATCCGAGGTCGCCCTTCGTGCCGTAGGCGCTTTCGATGATGTCGTCGTCGGTCTCAACGGCGAAATAGTTATTGGAGATATTGGGGCTGCCGCCGTTGTACCTGCCCACCACGCCGCCGACGTAGATGTCGAGGTCCCTTTCGGCGAACCAACTCGCAACCGTGTCCGTCAAAGAGAAGTCCTGCACGATGAAGGCGCTCAGCGAGCACTTGAGCTTGACGGAATTGCTCTGCACCGTCCCCGCGCCCTTTATCTCGCCGATAAAGCCGCCCGCGATGGAGCCGACGTTGCTGGCGCCGCCCGTGCCGTACGATATGGCGCCGCCCGACGCCTCGACCACGTTATAGCTTATCTCGCCGCCGTTGCCGAGACCGCCGAACACCACCCCCGCAGGGTGGACGTGCTGCGCGTCGTTATAGGCGGTCTTCAACTCTATTTTGTAACCCGTAATGTTACCTAAAATATCCAGGATGGTCCCGACGATATTCTCCTCTTCCCACTTGTCGGTATTATCCGCCGCCATGGTCGCGCCCGCGGCTTTGATGGTACACTTGCTGACGTTGCCGCCGTCAAGCTTGCCCACGATGCCGCCCGCGTAGACGATATTGTGCTTGGCGGTAGAGGAGCCGGTCTCCTTGTCGGTGTAGGCGTTGACGGAGGCGCTGGATACGACGTAGGGGCACTGATAGATCTGCCCCGCCGCCATATAGCCCACCACGCCGCCGACGTAGCTGGTCATCTCTGCGGTATCCGCCTCGGTCTCGATGTCGCCCGCGACGTTGATGTAGCAAGAGTTTATCTTGCCGTTATTGACGCCCACCATGCCGCCGACGGCGAGGTAGGAAGCCGCCGCGACCTTCTTTGCGGTGATGCTGCCGGTGAAATAGTAATAGAGGTTCTCGACTTTCTTATCCTTGCTTATCTCGCCCGCTAAGCCGCCGACGTAGTCCTTGGTATTGGTAGGAACGGACTCGTTATTTGCGGGAACGGCTGCATTCCAGATCTCGTAACCTGCGCCGTTGAGATTGCCTCGGAGGGTAGGACCCGAGATAGCCCAACCGAGGTAGTTTATCTTGAAGTTCGTGGTCAGAGTATAGCTGCCGGTGGCATTTTCGGAGAAGAAGATATAGTACAGCTGACCCGCTGTCGATATCAGCCCGTCCTCGCCCGGCGCATAGTCTTCCAAGTTGCTCACGCTGCCGCTGACCAGCTCGTAACGCTGCCCTTTCGCCACTCTATCGCCGAAGGTTATCTTCTCTTCCTCCGCCGTTGCCGAATGGTCGGTCGCTATCGAAAGCGACACCGCAAGCAGCGTCAACAAGATTATCGCCGCCAGTGCGATGATGAGTCCTGCCTTCCATTTTGTCCGTCTTTGTGTTACAGTCATAGTCCTACCTCTATTTGTTTTCCGCACCTCGGGGTGCGTCTGTCATGTTTATCTCTGCCGCTATACGCTATCGACTCATTCGCTTTGGTACTTTGCCACGAGCACGTAGTTCTTCGTGATCGCCCGGTTCAGATTGAAGCTTTCGCTGTCGTCCCCGCCTTCCTCGTACCAGTAGAGGAAGCCATCGCCCATCTCTTGCGGCGACTTGACGGTGTCGCCCTCCTCTACCCTTTCGGAGCCGATGACGTTCTCGCCCTTCTTAAAGGTCACGGTGTAATAATTCACCACTTCGAGTATCGCGGTGCGGAGCATCTCCTCCCCGTTTTCGTCCACCGCATTCTTGTAGTTCTTGCTCACCACGCGGATGGTGACGAGGTACTTGCCGACCGCTGCCGGGATACCGTCTCGGAGTTGGGCTCCTTCGCCTTCCAAGACCTCGTAGGTCGCCTCAAGAGGCACTCCGTACTTGGTGCCGTAGCTGACGACGTAGGTCGCATCCTCCTTGTAGGCTTGCTTCAAGTTGATGACCACTATTTCGTTCGCGGCGATCTCCTTTTGCTTCACGATATAGGCTACCTCCACCCTTTCCTCCTTGCCGTAGCCCGAGAGGGTCACGCGGGCGGTATAGACGCCTGCGTCAACGGGATAGGTATTCTCCGCAAGGGGCGGCACTTCGCCGTTCACGTACGTAACGCCGGCTACGCGCGAACCCTTTTCGTCAAAGTATTCGATGGCGGTGATACTTACGCCGCGGTCGACGGTGAGCTTGACGTGGGTCAGATCTTCGTCCTGATAGCTGTAGACATTGGCGCCTTCCTCCACGTGATACTTCTCTTTGAGGTCCACGTTCTCGTCTATCGTGATGGTGAAGCGGAGCGCTTCGCCGCTCGAATAGGTTATCTCATTGCCCGCGCGATCCACTATTACGCCTACGAGCACGTATTTCGCGCCCGCGATGGTGGTATCTATGGCGGAGAGCTCCAAGCGTTCGCCTTCACCGTTCACGTAGTACCACCTTGCCGCCGTCCTTCTCATCGTAGCCGCCTCGCCCTCGTAGACCATCACGTTGATCTCGGGGAGACTTGACGGCGAGAGAATGGCGTCCACCTCCACCGTCGCCTCGGTCGCACCTGCCGCGGTGCCGAGAGCCCTGCTTTCGCACGTCGATACGACGTAGCTCACGTAAGTGCTGTACACGTAGAGGGTGATGGTCCTCGTCCAGGAGAAGGTTCCGTTGGATACGGTACCCACCAAGTAGTACTTATCTTCCACCGCGGTGGAGGGCTTTCTATCCCAAACGATCGCCTTGGCGGGCGCAGGTTCGGGCGCGAGGTTGTAGCTGCCCGACGTAGTGCGCAGGTAGATATTCTGACGGATGGTCGTGGGCAAGCTGTATACTCCGCCGCGCGAAGCGACCACGACGTCCAAGACGTCGTCGCCCATCACCTTCCTGCTCTCCGTGATGGTGAGGTAAGCGGTGATGGTCTGCTCGAGCACGGTGGTGGTGATCTCGTACCTTCCCGTCCTCGTGAGGTCCACCTTGGAGCCGTCCCACTCGACGTGCTTCTGCATGCGCGTGCCGTCTTTAAAGACCACCCACAGATCCGTCGGGAGCTCGAAGTATTCGCCCACGGCAGCCGTTATCTCCCTCGGATTGCCGAAGGATGCGAGGGTCATACTGCCCGCACTCGAGGAAGCGACGTATTGCAGTTTGTCGTAGTCGATGACCTTTTCGGATACGACCACAGGCACCTGCACGAGCTGATATCCCGCCGCGGCATTGCCGTATCTGTAGTAGGCGTAATAGGTGCCGCCCATATAGCCGAGGTCCACCTCGGAGAGGTCCCAACTGCCCGGGTCGCCACCCTCGGGGAGGGTGATGTGATACTTGCCGTCCGCGCCGGAGGTGATCGTCCAATCGCCCTTATCGGCGCTCTTGCGGACAGATTCGCCCGAGATGATGAGCTCTATCTCGTCAAGCAAGGTGAGGGTGCCGTCCAGCTGGTCTATCTCGATGAGCATGCCGGGACCGATAGAATCCACGAAGCTCTGATTGACCACGAGCTTAAACAAGTATTCCTGCTGGAAGCCGTGGAGGTCAAAGATGGCATAGACGTCGAAGGAGCCGCCCGAATACACGATGTTCTCATCGCCGAAGGGCACCTTCTTGCCCGCCTCGTTCAAGGTCCTATACACCACCGAGAGCTTAGCCCTGCCGCCGTCAGTGAAGGTCACGTTGACCTCCTTGGGCAGGCGATATTCGTAGGGGTCTACCACCTTGTCGGTGAGTTCGTCCACCGAGGCGATGATCTTGGGCGCGACGGTGATAGAGTATATCATCTCCTGCGTGCCATGCAGGGCGTTGCCCACAACTATCTTCATATCGTAGCTGCCGCCCGTGAAGGAGACGTAGTTCTTGTAGTCACTGTCTCCCGCCTTCTTGTAGCTTACCGAGAATATGTCGATATCCACTACGGCGCCGCCGTCGATGAGCGCGGCTATCTTGCCGCCCGTCACGATATTCGGCATATCGTAGGGATCGAGTTTGAGCCCCGTGAAGTACTCCTTGAGCTCGGTCTCGCCGTCGGGTGCGATGAGCGCCCTGACGACGCGAGGTCTGACAGTCAAGGTGAGCTTTATCTCTTCGCCCGTAGAGGTCTCGGAGAAGTATCCCGTGAGCGCGTTGCCCACCGCGATCTTGATAAAGAGCGCATTTTCGCCCTCGGCGCCCTCAAAGGTATAGACAGGGGTTTCGAGCAGCTTGACGTACAAGGACTGCGTGAGTTCTTCGCCGATCTGTCCGCTTACGGTGAAGTAGCCGCCGCTTGCGCTGAGCAACCTGCCGTCCTCCGAGAAGGCAAGGTCGTCGTAGGCGTCTATCTCATACTTCGCGCCGAGCACCGCGCGCAGCTCTATCTCGGCAAGTGGCAATACCACCTTGACCCATTGATAGCCCGCGACGTCGTCGCCAATCTTTGCCATCGTCACGTAGGTGCGGGTCTCGTCGTCGATGACGCCGCTCTCCGCCCATTCGACGACTGCGAGAGTCATAACGGACAGGTAACTGTCCTCGGTAAAGGTCACGACCACCTTGTCAGGGAGACCGCTCCTTTCCATAAAGGTATTGTAGAGGAAGCCATCCTCTGCGGTGGCGGAAGTCGCCACGGCTTTGAGGTTCCTGACGTTTACGGGCACCTTCTGGTATCCGCCCTCGGCGTTGCCTACGAGCAGCACGAGCGCCTCTTGATAGCCGCCCTCGAAGGTGTACTCGATGTGGATGCTGTTCCACAGCGCCTTGAGTTCCGCCTTGGAGCCGTCTGTAAATACCGCCGTTATCATCTTGTCGGGACGCTTGGTCACGCCGCCGTCAGCGTAGGGCTTGATATCCATCGTAGCGTCCTCTTCGCCCGCCACGATGGCGCCGTCTATCTCGAGTTTCGCTATCGTCCTATCCTTGACGTTCAAGGTGATGTTGAATTCTTGATAGCCGCCCACCCTATCGCCGAGGTATGCCTTGACGGTATATTTGCCGCCTTGGTAGAAGCTGGTATTGGTATTGGAGGCGTCCTTGACGGCGCTTGCGATATTCGCCGCGAGAGGCAGTTCGCCCGAGGTATTGTCAAGGAAGGTCACGTTGGTGGACGAGGGGAGCGTGCGATAGTCGTACGGGTCGATGTCGAATTCCTCTACCGAGATGGACTGCACCCTCTTATTGAGGACGACCACCTTCACGTTGCACTCCTGATAGCCGCAGTTCCGGTTGCCGATGCTGACCCTTTCCGCAACGACCATGTAGTTGCCTTCAAGCTGATTCACGACGGGATAGGAGTAGTCGATGGTCGTCTTGCTCCAATCCGCCTTCAAGGTGACGAGGTAAGACTTGCACTTTGCGCAGGTGCAGTTATCGTCGGTCAAGGTGAGTTCTCCCGTGACGGGGTCAACGGTACCGCAGTAGCCAACGCAGCTCTCGCAGCCGCAGACGGATACGGGCAGAGCCTCGTACTTGCCCGTCGCGGAATTATACTTGACTGCGCCGCCCACGTTCACCGTCAAGGTAGCGGGGAGCGATACTTGATAGGGATTCACCTCCACGACGACGTCGTCGGGTACGGTTATCTTGCGATAGACCGTGGTCACGTCGAAGTAGTAGATCTCGTAGCCCGCCTTGGCACTACCGAGCTTGATGGATGCGCGGACAGGCACGTTATTGCCATCGGCATCCAATACGTACTCGATATTCCAGTTGCCGATGGTCTTCGCCATGCCTTCCGAACGGGTGAGCGCCGGGATGCCGGTGCTCTTGAATTCCAGATACACGGTGTTCGGGAATCCCGAGCCGAGGTAAGGATCGTTGACGATGGAGGACAAGAGTTCGCCCTTCTCGCCCGTCGTGGTGTCGTAGGTGAATATCTGCGCGACGGGATGCGCGGTGTCGCTGCCTTTGACGACCACTTCGCGGTTCTTGACCACCACCATGAATTCTATCTCGATGTGACCGGTGCGCGCGTTACCGAGGCGGAGGATAGCACCCGTGGTCTCGGAGTTGAAGCCGCCGTACACCCCGCCCGCGAGGTCCATCTTGACGTTTGAAGTATCCCACACCGCCTTCATGTAGGTATCGGTGCCGTCGTCAAAGAAGATCTGCACCGTGGAGGGGAGCTCCATCTTGCCGTCGTACGGGTCGAATACGAAGTAGTGGTTGGCGTAGTCAATGACCATCTTGCCGTCCTCTGTCTTAGACCATTGCACGTTGTCGATAAAGAGCTTTTGCGCCACCCTCTTATACACCCTGACAGGCACCCCGGGCACGATCTGATATCCGCCGATGGAGTCGCCGATACGCGCGTCCGCGGTGAAGTCGGTCTGTTCGTCGATATCCTTCTCCTCGTTCCAGTTCGGGAAGTCCGGGGCGTTGATGTCGGTGCGGTAGTTCTCGTTGATCCAGGTGACAGGCATGGTGCGCTGCGAGCCGTCCGAGAAGGTGACCGTCACGGTCGTCGCGAGGTCGATATCGGCATAGACGTCTATCTTCTGCGTGCCAATGGAAGACCCGATGATCTCGCGGACGATCTCGCGATTGAGTATCTTCACGGTGATGCCGCCGATATTCTGATAGCCGCACACGCTGTTGCCAACGCGGATGGATACGGAGTGTTCGCCGCCCTTGTAGCCGCGGTAGTTATTGATGACGTTGCTGAGGTCCCAGATGACGTCCACAACGCCCTTCTCGCCGCTACTAAAGGTCACGTTGACCTTCTTATAGTAGTTCTCTTCGAGGCGCGGGTCGATGCCGCCGTAGGGGTCAAAGGTGATGATATTGCCCTCGTTGATATCCACCGTGGCTATCTCGCGGCACTCCACCTTGACGGGCACCTTGTAGGTCTGATAGCCGCCGTATTCGTTGCCGAACTTGACGACCACAAAGCCTTCGCCGCCCTTGTAGTTCCATATCTTATAGACCTCGGAGATATCCCACTTCAAGTTGCTGAAGCGGTGGGTGGAATCGTCCTTGAACACCGCGATGGCGCTCGTGGGATAGGGAGAATCCTCGCTGTCCACGACCAAGGGGTCGACGGAAGAGTCGTAGGGGTCAAAGACGAACGCCTCGATCTGCATCTTATCGATGATCCTCTCCTTCACGACGACGGTAAAGGGCACCATCTGCCAGCCTGCCACGTCGCTGCCCACGCGAGCGTACACCGTGGAGGTGCCGCCCTTGTAGCTCTGCTCAAGGCCCGACAAGTCCCAAGTCATCGGGTATGCCTGCGCCGTCTGCGCCGAGAAGACCACTATCGCCGTCTTGGTGGCGCCGTAGGGGTTGGTCGGATAGAACTTGCTGTCGCCGACGTCCTCAAGGTAGGGGTCGAATTCGTACTTATCCCTTATCATCGAGAGGTCGATGGCGCTGATGGTCCTATCCTCGATGGTGATGGGCACGTTTATCACCTGATAGCCGCCCGCCTCGTTACCGATGCGGAGTTTAGCGTATTGCACGCCGCCCTTGTAGCTGACCACGATGCCCGAGGTATCCCAGCTGACGTCATCGCCCGAGAAGGTGCGCTTCTCATTTTCCTCGGTGCCGTAGTACACGGTGACCGAGGTGGGATAGTTCTTGAGGTCGGTGGGGTCGTAATTATACACTTTGCTCGAGCCGAGACCCACCACCATCACGCGGTTTTCGCCCTTTTCCCTATCCACGTACAGATACATCGGGTCTACGTCGGTGATGATCTTCATCTCGCTGTTCTTGAGCATCGAGGAGGTGAATATCATCTCCTTGATGGTGACGAGCACCTTGACGTATTGATATCCGATATTCTCGTCGCCGTAGCGGAAGATGGCGTAGGAACTGTTGTTGCCCGTGTAGCTGTTGACGACGTTTTCGACGTTCCACTCGACGATACTATAGTCGTCTTCATAGATGGGTGCGCCCGTGGCGTCTACGTTGCCCTCGAAACAGAACCTGACGTAGCGCGGATAGCTGTGCAGGCTGAGAGCGGCGGGCTTACCGTCCTTCTCGTTTATCTCATAGGGGTCGAATACGAGGTCTTGACCTTCCTCGGTATAGCCGTCTTCGGTCTGCCACACGAACTTATAGCCCGCGATGACCTTGCTCTTGAAGACGATGGGGATATTCTCGTATAGGTGGTAGCCTATCTCGCTGTTTCCTATATACGCGCTCGTATAATAGGTAGCGCCCGCGTACTTGGAGGTAAACTCGCTCTCCACCCAGCGTATCTCGTACAGCTTGCTGCCCAAGGTGCCGAACTCGGCGTATACGCGGTCGGGCAAGGTGGGCTTCTCGCCCGCTTCGTAGGTCAGGCTGTTGCCGATGATCTTGTTATTCTCGTCATCGGAATAGGCAAAGGCGTTGATGGCGGAGAGTTTCTGCGGGATGACCTCGATGGGCACCTCGATATGATAGTTCTTGGTGTTGCCGTCGCCAAAGGTCAGGTTGAGGATGTAGGAGCCGCCGTCGTAACTATCCGACACGCCGCTGTAATCCCACTTGACCACGTTGCCGCCTTCCTCCCTGCCGTCGAAGGTATAGTACAGACCGTTCTCGCCGTAGCCGTCGGTCATATAGACCATAATGACCTTGGGAAGATATGTGTCGAGCGTCTTTACCATATCGGGGGTGATGCGCATGGGCAGTTCGATATGCTCGCCCTTGATAAGCGGCGTGGTCTCGCCCGCGACCGTGGCGTATTTGACAAGGCGCACTGCGCTGTACGGCACGTTGAGCGGCACGTACTTATTGTAATTGAGGATAGTGCCGATGATATTGTAGCTGGTGGCTATCTTATCACTGCCGTCCTTGGGTCTCGCGATGGGGGTGGTGACGCCGCCCGTCGGGTCGATGACGAAGGTGCTGTCCGTCCAGACGATGTTGACGTCGTCGGGCTTGTCGTCCGCATTGGTGGTGCCGGGCTTATAGTAGACGGACGCCTCCTTGGGCAGGTCTTGCAGATAATCCGCCACGCCGTTGCCGTCGAGGTCGACATTGAAGACGTCGGTCAAGGTGCGCTCGGTCTTGCCGTTGAACTCTATCGTCACGCGCGTTTCGTCCACCACGCCGAGGCGGATGCCCGCGTTGGTGAGCACGATCTGCGAATACTCGCCCGTCTTGGCGTTGCAGGCGCGGAAGAGGGCTTTACGGATAAGCACTTTGCCGCTTCCCTTATTGTTGGTATCGAATTCCACCATCAAGTAGCAGCTGTCGCCCTTGGCGGGTTCCACGAAGGGGAGGAGTTTTGCCAGCAAGTGGATGACCTGGTCGCCGAGAACATTATCGGCAAGCGCCGCCGCAGCCGAACCCGCTACGCTGGCGAGCGCATTGACCACGGTGTTATCGCCGAGCTTTTTGATGAGTCCTTTGATGGCGTCTTTTATCATGCCGAGCATCATCTGATAGGTGCCGTAGGTTGCGCGCGACGCGACGGTACTATGCGATTTGCCGAGGCTGAGCGCCGCGGAGTTGAGCATCTGCGTGAGCTCTCTGATCACGAGCGCGTCAAAGTCAATGCGCAGGTTGCTGACAGTCGCGGGATTTTCACCTGCGAGTCCTTCCGCGGTGTCCTGCTTGGACTTCTCCATCGTCGTGCCCGTCGTATCGTCTATGTGCCCGTAGCCGAGGTTAAGCGTCACCTTGGTGACGGGATGCTCCTTGGCTGCTTCGATATCTTCGAGGGTAATGGTCTCGTCGTCGTCACCATCGCTCTTGATCTCATCGGGTTCGTCGTATTTGCTCTTCTTCGCCTTGCCCGACATCATATCGGAGATATCCATGTGATAGACGTTAAAGGTGAAGTCCAGTCCGTCATTCTCGTCCCAAGTCAATAACGACAAGCCGAAGATGGAGATCTTAAAGCCGACGCGCAACTTGAGATTGCCGTCCACGTAGTAGACCGATATCCTGTCGATGTGTCCGACAAACATTTGTGCGATGTTCTTCAAAAGGTCGGCGATGGCTAAGTAGTTTTCGCTGTAGATCTCCACGGCGTTCTGAGCGATGTCGGTAAGACCGGGGGTTTCGGTAAAGTCGGTCATAACGTCGAATACCGTGCCCCTCAAAGAGTGCGGGAACTTGCCCTCGGAGTCGTCACGCGAGAGTTGAATGACGATATTCCTCTTTTGATCGGTGACGAGGACGGCGTTCTTGTCGGTATAGTGGGTATTATGGGTGAGCTTTACGCGTAAGGCGTCCGCCGTCAAAGTCTCATTGCCGCCCGAATCGACTGACGCAGCGGGCGGATACAAGCCGTTCAATACGCTCTCCACGAGCATGCCGACCCAGCTCTCGCCGTTGTGGTTGGCGAGTCCGATAGAGCCGCCCATCGGGAGGGCGCTGTAATCGTCGAACTGATTTGCCGCAAACATCGACTCCGCCGAAGAGGTATAGTCGTACTTGAACGTGGTCAGCTTGACCGAGATGTCGTTACTCCTCGAGCCGCCGCCGGACAAGGTGTCGGGGGCGACGATATCGACGCCGATATCCTTCAGTCCTTCGTCAAGCGTAAAGCCGATAGTCGCCGAGAAGTCCTCAGGGAGTCCCACGCGCTCCATCGCCTTGCCCACGATGTTCTCATCCCAGCCGAAGGCACCGACCAAGCGCTCGATGAGGGCGCCGTTGACCTTCATGCTGAGCTTGTAGGGGGTCTGCGTCCTACCCTGCAAGGCGAGCGCTTCGAGGACGATCTTGAGGTCGGCGGCGTAATCGATGGACGCCGCGCCCGCGGTTTCCTCCTCTTCTTGCTCGTTTTCTTCCTGCGCGGTGACGTTCTTGCTCTCCTTTATTTTATTGGTGATAAGTTCGCCGAGAGACTGCACGCCAAAGGCGTCCTTCAAGATAGAGAGGTTGCCGCTCGAGAGGTCCACGTCGAGGACCTGCGAGAGCGCCTGCTCGAGGTTTACGCCGGTGGCGCGCACCTTGATGAGGCCGAGGTCCGCCACGTCGAGATACAGCTTACCGCCGTCCTCGCTAAGGGAGGCGCCGTCGTAATAGATCGCCGCCAGCGTGAGGTCGCTACTGATGCCGTCGTTCATGATGAGCTGGAATTTCAGCTGGGTCTTGGAGAAGTCCTCAAAGTTCAAGTTGAGATCCAAGTTGACGGTGAAGGTCCAGGTATTCTCCACGTGACGCACCACGTTGAAGGAGCCCGCTTCCAAGCCGAGCATCTCCTCTATCAAGGCGTTGAAGAACTTCAAGGTCTGATTGGACTTGTACTCGGAATCCGTCTGATTCTTGAGGTCAAAGACCATCTCGCCCACGAGGTTGACGTTCAGGACGTCTATCTCCATGATATTGCTGTAACGCGTGAGAGACTTATAGGTATCGTAATTAGTGTTGGCGTAGCCTCTGTAACGCTTGGGCGTGAACTTATAGTTCGCCTTGGCGTCGTTTTCCGACGCTTTCACGGCGTCGGGCATCACGATGACGGCGCTCTTTTCGGCGTCGGTGCGCGCATAACGGGTCAAACTCTCATTTTCACCCACGAAGGCTTCGAGGTCGTGTATCTTGAGGGTCAAGCCCATCCACTCTTTATTGTCCGCGCTCGTGCCGATCTCGTCGCGCTCGGATGCCTCGTTCTTCTTGAAGTAGATATTGGCGCCGATAGACCAGCCCGTCAAGGAGGCGTTGTCTGCACCGTCGTAATACGCCTCGGCGGTGAAGCCGCCCGGATAGGTCTCAAAGATGGATACGAGCTGCGAGGGGAGGTCCACCTTGAGCATATCCATCAGGAGCATGATGAAGGAGAGGTTCAAGCCGACGCCCGCCTTGGAATTCCCCATAGAGAGCACGAACTTGGCTTTATGGTCGTACTTTTCTTCATACTCTTCGCCGCTCTCGTTGATAGCGCGGATATAGTCGAGTATCACGTTGGGGAGGGACTCGTCGTCGCCGAGGTCCATACCCATGAGTTGCCACAGGGCGTTCTTGATGGAGGTCTCCTCTTCCGCCGCCGAAGCACTCTCTCTCGTGCCGTTGCGGATATCGCTCCACAACCTTATCTCAAAGACGTTGGCAAGGATGTCGGAGAGGTCGAGCCCCGTTATCTTTAGACCCGACAGTCCGAAGACAGGCAAGGTTACGTATGCGGTTTCCTCCGCGTTGAGATAGTATACGCCGAGGGACAAGGTGGTCGCACCCGTAGCCTTATTGACCTGCGATATCTCGAGGAGGAGCTCGGTCTGCCTGCTGTGCTGCAGGTTGAGGAACATCTCCATATGGATGCGGAGGTCAAGCCCCGTCTGCACCGTGCCGTTATCCACCGTGAGGGTGGCGACGTCTTCCGCCTCCAAGCCGAGCATGGAACCCAAGAGGTCGTTGAGCCCGATGGGCAGAGTTTCGGTGCCGCCCGAAAGCGAAATATCGACGGTGGTGGCGAAGTGCAGCTCCATCTCCTCAACGAGCGGGTAGCTTTCATAGTTCGGCACGCTCGAAGCAAAGTTATATGCAGAGGTAAAGCTCGCAAACTGCGTAGCGTCCTTCTTGACCACCGCCTGCGCCTTGAAGCCCGTGAGCTTTACAGAGACGTCGTATACGTCGTCCTTCTTAGCGGCTATCTTGATGAAGGTATCCTTCAT
Organism: Christensenella sp. UBA3798; assembly: GCA_002368735.1. GTDB lineage: Bacteria > Bacillota > Clostridia > Christensenellales > CAG-1252 > CAG-1252. The sequence goes on along the minus strand of DFEQ01000006.1, from coordinate 21,444 downwards.
ACCCTCCGCCGTCGTGGCGTGCACTTCGGCGCGGATATAGGCGAGGTTCTCATCGCAGAGGTAGGTCTTATAGCCAAGCATCAGCAATATGTTATTGAAGACGTTGGGGTTCAAGACGATGGTGCTCATCTTATTGCCTATCTGCACCGCGGAGAGGATATTGTCCATATAGGGCAGATACTTGGAGAAAGGAACCGACTCCTTCTCGGGCTCGACGATAACGGCGTTATCGGAGCAGTCGCAATCGCAATTCGCGTCGCAAAGGAGTACGCCGTCACGATAACAGCTGTGGTTATCCAAACAGGCTTTGTCGGTACAGCCGCACTTCAAACGGCAGTGCGAGCAGGTACAGGGGTCGCGGTAACCTTGCTCTCTGAATTCGCAATCGTCGTCGAACAAGCAGCGACCCGCAAGCTGGCAATAGACGCTGTTACACACCAAACACATCAAGTTGCCTTCCTCATCGTAGCAGCTCTTATGCTCGATACAGCCGGGGTTGGTACAGCCGCATTCCAAGAGGCTGCAATCACACGAGCAGGTCTCGCCGTCGCATATTCTTACGCCGTCCGCGTCGTAGCAGCCGCCGTTCAAAAGGCACTTTTCATCCACGCAACCGCAGGAGAGCACGCAATGCTTACAGGTGCAGCCCGTACCCTTACAACGCACGACGTATCTGCCGTTCTCCGCCTTGATGCAACCGTAGAGGACGCACTCGGGGTTTGTACAACCGCACAGCAATACCTCTTGGTCGAGGGAGGAGTAGTTGTCGTTTTTCGAGCCGATGTCAAACAGGTCGAGGATGGGTGTGACGATATCTGCCTCTACCTTAAAGTTGCCGAGGAAGTAGCGCGAGGCGTCGATATACAGATAGCTCTTATTGCCCTCGCCCATACCCTTATAGTAAACGGTGATGGAGGGCTTATTGACCGTCTGCGGGTCAGCGCCGTACTTATCGGTCGTCTTGACGGAGAAGGTAAAGAGCGCCTCGGACAGGTAGGGGTCCTCCGCGAATATCTTAATCTCCACCTTCAAGGTGATGACTTCGTTCAGTCCTTCCTGCATTCTGAGGATGCCGATGACCTGGTCGATGACCGAGCCGAGACCCACGCTGTCGTTGCCGAAGAGTTCATAGCCGCCCGCAAGCTCCTCGCCGGTCGTGGCGAAGTCGGCGGAGATCTCAAGAGAGGTCGCCAGATAGAAGACCTGCTCCTGCCAATTCGCGTAATTCGCCAGGTCGAGCCCCGCGGTCGCAGTTACGGCGCCCGTCGAATAGTTATAGGAATAGGTGGTTTCCTTATTCTTTTGATACAGACCGACGTCGGGCTGCGCGACGGCGAAGACCAGGTCCCTAACGGTGAAGGACATATCAAAGCTCTGCTGCGCGGTGTAGTTGGTATACACGTTGCCCTTGTAGTCGAGGAAGATAGCCTCGTCTGTCGCGGACAGGATGGCGTAGGAATCGAATTCGGGAGCCTCCGTTTCATCCGAATAGTCGCGCACGAAGACGATCTTGCGCAAGTTATCCATCGAGATATGCGAGAGCTCTATCGTGGTGTCATCGCTCACCGAGAGCCACGCCTTCTCCACGGCGAGAGCACCGTCGGCGAAGAAGTAAGCGTAGTAATGCTCACCGCCGAGGGCACCGACCGCCGCTTTCTTGATAGTGACGGCATTCGCCCCGCCCGCTTTTGCAAAGTCGGCAAGCTCCAAGCCACCGGACACCTTGGAAGCCTCCACCTGTTTAAAGGTGAGAGAAGTGAGGGTGGTGAAGGATCCGTTCGCCCCGGAGAGGCCGGATGCGTCGATGGGCAGGCGCAGATAGTTCATGGTGACCTTGACCGACGTGACGTTTGCCGCGACGAGCCCCACAAGCTCCACGTATGCACCGCCCGCGATGGCGTCGCCCGCTTTCGTCGTGACATTCGTGCCGTCCGTCATCGTGAATACGACGTGATAGGAGCCCGCCTCGAACTTACCCGACGGGATGGCGAACCTACCGTCCTCCACCGTGAGCATCACGTTCCAGACGTTTTCGTCGGTAAAGAGGTATTCGCGCTTGAGGTCGCTGACGTTGAAGGGTATTTCCACTTCTCCGCCGCCCACGCCGGCGCAGAGGAGATAGTCGCCCTCCATACCCTTGAAGGCGCCGCTGTTATACACCGCGATATACGCTTCATCGTTCGAAACCTTCTCCGCCTTGGCATAGCTGTCCCTGCCGTAGATGACGTAGTCCGCGGGCTTAAATTCGCCGCTCGTCTTGAGGTCGAAGGATATCTCGCCCTGCATGACGTCCAACGCGACGTTGGTCTCGTCGATGAGGAGAGAGATATTGTTGAATTCGGGGCTGACGAGTTCAAGGATGCCGCCCACGAAGTTTTCGCTGAGGTGCAAGGCGATGATGCCGTTGCCCACCGTTGCCCCGCCTATCAAGCGGACGAAGGATGCGATCGAAAGGTCGCTCTCCGCGGCGGATACCTCGACTTCCTCATCCTTGCCCGTCCAGTAATCCAATGCGGAATCCAGCCTGATACAGGTCGCCGGAAGGGTCATGTAGGGGAAGCGCTCGGGGTTGAAGTTCAGATAGATATAGTTGTCGGCGTAATAGATGGTGAATATCTCGCCGTAGGTGCTTTCGCCCGTCTTCTCCTCCACCTTGAGGTATGCCTCGATGTCGGAAAGACCCAGCATCTCAAAGTCGAGAGTCTTCAAGTAGCCCTTCAAGGTCACGCGATAGGTGCCGTTCAGCGACTTGTCGATGCCGAGGTTGACAAGCACGTTGCCGATGGCGTCGCGGAAGGTATCGCCAAAGGTGAAGACCGCGCCGTCGGGGTCGAATATCTTGCTGTTACGGTCTGCGGGGACAGAGGCGTCGCCCGAAGCGGCAAAAGTCACTTCCGCCGTAAGAGAAGCGTAGGCGGTATCGATGCTCTCGATATCGCTGTATGCCCCCTCAACGATCTCGTTATGCCCGTCCACGAGGGTCACGTGCGTGCGCATCAAATCATTATTGACGTCAAGTTCGTCCAAGAGGTACGCCTTGCCGATGCCGATCTTGAAGTTGCCGAGGCGGAAGTCGACGTCGACGCCCTTGCCTTCGCCGTTCTTCAGTCCGATGGTCGCGCCGATATAGACGGTCTCCGCGTCCTTCTTGCCGAAGAACATCGCCGCGTCCACTGCGGGCGCGTTGAGGCTGATGCCGAGGTATTCCTCCAATATCTTCATCAGGTTCTTATTCAAGCCCACCATGAATTCGTCAAACTTGAAGGTGACGTTGCCCAGCATACCCGCCACAAGCGCCATGGTGCGGTCGCCGCCCGTGACGTATGCGTCTGCCGTAGCTACCTTGAGCGAGAAGGAAGCCACGCCGCCCTCGGTGATGAGATAGACGGTGTAGTAGTTCTCGCCGTCCCTGGCAAGCTCCCTGACCTCCTTGGTCGCCGCCATCGAGAGGATGGTGTTGACGTAGCGGTGGTTGGCGTTATTCGCCGCGTATTCAAAGGTGAAGTATTTGGCGAGAGCATCCTTGTCCGCAATGGTGGTCTTGACGCCCGTCGCATCGTTCACGATGATGGCGCTCGTCACTTCGTAGCCCTTCAAAGCCACGAGGAATTCGGGCGAAGAGCCGCCCACGTAGTGGTACATCTTGCCGATAGTGACCACTTCGGGAAGGTCGAGGGTATAGGATACGTCGTAGACGCTGTCCTTCTTTTCCTCCCCTTCCGCCGTACTGACGTAGTCCTCTTCGGTGAACTTGATGAGGTTCGCAAGGTCTATCTTCATGGGCGGCGCACTCGCCAAGATGCCGAGGTCGACGTAGGCGACGCCGTCTTTCAGATAGATGGAGAGGAAGGTCTTATTGTGCTTGAGGTCGATGATCTCCACGAGAGCCTCGCCGGTTTCCAGCACCTTCTTGGCGTCAAAGGTCTTGCCCGCGATAAGTCCCGTGATATCCACCGACTCCAAAGACACGTTCGCCGCGATGGTATAGCCCAGGCTGACGGGACCATCCTCGAAGGAGAGCTCAAACTCGCTCTGCGCGCCGAGGACGGCGGATACCGTCCTGCCGAGGTCGAGGACCGCCTGTTGGGTGGTGATGTTGAGTTCGCCCGAGAGCGAGATATTCACATAGCTCTTGAGGTTCATCCTCGTATAGTTCTGCAAGGAGCCAACGACCTCCGTCGAGGGCACTTCGAGCAGGTTCTTATTGAGGTCTATCTTAATGTTATCCGCCGTCAATCTGAGGTGCGCGCCTGTGTCGCCGAGATCCACCTGCGCGTTGATGGCGATATCGCTGTTGGCATCCACCTTGAAGCCCACGAGGATAGAGCCCACGCCGTCCAGAGCGCTGATATCCACGTCCCTGCCGAGCGCCACGAGAAGGGTGGTGATCAAGGAGGGTTCCGCCTCTATCTGGAAGCCCGCCGCGTCGGAAACCGTCAGGCTGATAACGTGCGACAGATAGCCGTAAATACGATCGGAGACCGAGAGCCCGCTGTGGAATAAGAGGGCGGCGTTCTCCTTGTCGTGGCATCTGCCGTTCTTGCAGTTCTTACACGCCTCGTAGCAGCTGCCGCGCATCAAGCAGATGGGGTCGGTACAACCGCAGAGAAGCGGTGTGGCGCTGGTGGTGACGTAGTGGCAACTGCCGTCGCAGTCATAGGTGCAATCGGGACCGCAACTGCCGTAAGCGATGCAGTCAGCCCGGGTGCAACCGCACACGAGAGCCGTCTCATCGTCCGCCGCCGCCACGCTGTGGTGCGAGCAGGTGCAGCCTGCGCCGCACTTCGTTCCGTCGCAAGCGTCGGCTTTGACGCAGTCGCCGCAGTTGCAGCCGCAACTGAAGTAGGCGCAGTCACAGCCGCAGGTCTCGCCGTCGCATATCCTGACGCCGTATTCGTCGTAGCAGGAGCCGTTATCGATACACAGCACGTTCTTGCACTTCTTGTCCTCGCCGCAACCGCAATCCAAAGCGGGCTGCGCCTCGGTGTAGAAGTCAAAGATGGTGACGTTCTCAAAGTAAGTGCCCTGCACGCCGAGGATGGGCAGATTGATATATAAGGTGGGGGTCGCCGCCTCGCCGTCGTAGTAGATAAAGGCGAGCAGTTTATCCCCAATGGCTCTCGTCTCGGTGACGGTGAGCATGAGCTGGGTCTTCTCAAGGTCGTTGAGGTCGAGGGCGACTTGCACCGCAAAGGTTATCTCGGTATTCTCCGTCCAATCTGCAGTATCCACGATGATCTGCATCAAGGTATCGATACCGGGGAACAAGGTATTGAGCATGGGCCCGAGCTCAACGTTAGTATCCTCGGGATGGATCTCGATGTGGAGGTCGGTCTGCACCGTTATCTTTTGCAGTTTTTCAAAGGTCTGATAGGTCGCGAAGTCGGCGGGGAGAGGATCGCCCGATACGGGGTCAGTCCTTCCCTGCGCGTCAAGGATGGTAAAGGTGCTCTTGCCGCTCGTCAGCTCGATGCCTCCGAAGGACACGCCGAAGGTGGATTCCTCGCCCGTGTACGCGCCGTCCTTATATTGTTCGACCACCACGTCCGCGCGCAAGGCGAGATGCGAAAGGAAGCCCTGCGTTTCGCCCGTGTACATCGCGTAATCCACCGTGCCGAGATTTTGGTCAAGGTCGCCGTAGAAGGTGACGAACCAGGCGTAGTCCTTCAGCTCGCCGAGGTTGACGTTGGAATCGTAGAAGGTGACGGTGCCCTCCCCTATCTCCATATAGGAGGCGATCTCCTCCGCCGTGGTCAAGGTCAGCGACTCGTACAGACCGCCGATCTCGTGCTTGCCTTGGAAGACCACCTTCTTGACGCTGCTTTGGTTGACGTTTTCAAGGTCAAACACGGCGCGCCTCGTGATATAGTTGAGCGCGAAGTCCACGCTGATGCGCGGCACGTCCACGTTGCTGATGGTATTGCCCGAGAAGACGTAGAAGATGGTGGAGAGGAAGCTGTTGGTCGTGCGGAAAGAGATGCCCGCCGGCGTTATCTTCATCTGTGCGAACGCCTCTGCGTACTTGTCGCTACGATACTTGTGGCAATCGCCGTTGCAGTATTCGCAGTCCCCGGGACAGACGCCGCTGCGGATATGCTCCGGATCAGTGCAGAAGCAGGCGAGCACGTTGTAATGGCACTTGCAGGAGTCGTTCGTGACGGGACCGCTGCCAAGCTTATACTCAAAGTCATAGGTACCCGAGGTCGTTTCGACGTACACCGTCCACTTGTAGCCTTCGAGGGCAAGGATGTTGTCATTGGCGTCGTTCAGAGATACGAGACCGTCCACAATGGTCATATAAGCGCTCCACTCCGCCTTGCTCGGCAAAGTGGCAACGGGAGTTTCGCCGTTCTTAAACACGACGGAAGTGACCTCCGCGGCTTTGAGACCTTCGATTTTCTTGACGAAATTCTTATCGCAATAGCAGATGGATATGACCTTGTCGTTGCCCTTCTCGTCCTTTATCAAGCGATAGCACTTGACGCACTTGCCGTTCTTGATACACACGGGGTCCTTGCAGAAGCAATTGAACCGATAGGTATCGGTATAGCAGGTGCATTTATCAAGGTCGCAGCCCTCTCTGTGGATGGCGTCGATGGCGACCACCTTGGGTCGGGAGGTTGCCGTTTCGATGACGAGGGCATCTTCGTCCACGATCACGTCCGCATTCTCCGCGAGGTAATAAACTTTGCGCGCAATGTCGTAATAAGCCTTGGCGCCGCTCGCTTGTACCTTATAGGCGTTCCTATAAGAAACGATACAACCCTTCTCCACGCACTCGGGATTATTGCAATCGCAAGGCGCTATCCCATGGCAGGTGCAAGTGCAGTTATCCGTGCAGTACATACCGTTCAAGCCACAGCCGCCCGCCGCCACGCAGTAGGGGTCTGTGCAACCGCACGGCAAGGTGCAATGCTCGCAGGTGCAGCCTTTCTCGCAACGGACAGAGCCGTCCTGGGCGACGCATCCGCCCTTATCGGCGCAGGTCTTGCAGTTACAGCCGTCCGAAAGCGCGGTGCAGGCGCAAGAGCATTCCTTGCCGTCGCAGGTACGCGATCCGTCAACGTAGCAAGTACCCCTCGCCTGACAATCGACGTCGGAGCAGCCGCACTTCAAAACGGAGCAGGAACAAGCGCAATCGAGAGCGCATATTTTACTGCCGTCCGCGCGGTAGCAACTGCCGTTTTCCACACATTCAACGTTTGTGCAGTGGCAGGAAGGCACCGTGCAGCAAGAGCACAGACAATCTTCTTCGCAATGCTTGATAGCGCCCACGCAACCGCGGTTAAAGAAGCATTCCTCGTTATCGCATCCGCAAGAAAGCAAGTGGCAACCGCACTCGGAAGCGCAACGCTTGACGCCGCCTTCGTCGTAGCAACTGCCGGTAGCCACGCACACCGCGTTGCGGCAGGTGCATCCCGGCACTTGGCAATGCGAGCAGGTGCAGTCGGAGGCGCAGAGGCGTGTCAATACGCCGTCCACCAGCCCGTAACACTTGCCGCCATCCAAGCACGAAGCGCACTTGCAGCCACAGTCGAGCTCGGTCAGGCTCTCGCCCGACTCTTCGCCCGAGGAAGCGCCGCCTATCAGGGACTCGAGGTTCAGACCGGTAGCCTTGATACCGTACAAGCCGAGGAGGGGCGCGTCGATATAAACCGCCTGGTCAAGACCCACGTAGTAGCCGCGGATAAAGAGCCTTTCGATATACTTGCCGGGCTGAGCGGGATCGGGCGAATTCATATACAGATTGACCAAGAGTTCGCTCCTTGCGATACGACGAATGTTGAAGGTGCCCTGCACTTCCAAGCGGAAGATGGCGTCCACCTTCTCGGTCTTGAGGTCAAAGCCGTCGCCGAAGATGTACATCATGAGGTCGTTCATGTTGAGCTGCTGCTCAAGGAGGTGCGCGTCGAAGAAGAGCTCCGTCTTCACGCTGATATTCTCAAGTATCAGCGGGTCGTCCTCTTCGTAGTCGAGGAGGGGGGTGAATTCCGTCACGTTTTGGGTATTATCGGGACGGATATTGACGTTGGTAAAGCCGCAATTCTCCAAGGCGAGCTTTCCCTTGATATACCCTACGGGCGCGCTTGCGGACGCGGCGTGATAGGGGTTCTTGAGGTTAAAGGTGAAGTCCAGCGTGTTCCTCTCCACACTGATGAAAGAAGTATCGAAAGCGATGGGTAATTCGAGTTTCAAGGAAGAGGCGAATTCGGAGAGCAAGGTCTCGACGAAGTTGCTGTTGATGGTCATCGTCAAGCCCCTCGAAGACTCGTCGTTGGTTATCAAGATGCCGTCCACCACCTTGCCGAGCAAAGTCACGTACTTCGCCGCGGCGGAAGAAGCAAGGTCAAAGCCCAAGGAGCCTGCCGCCTCGCTCACCTCGTCGCCCTTAGCCGAAGGCAAGAGGTCAAAGAGGAAGGAGGTATCCACGCCCTTTATCAGGAACTTCTGCACGTCGAACCACGGCATCGAGATATATATCTCCTGACGCAGGACGTCCATATACGCTTGGAGCACGTAGTTATCGTTCCAGATAACGTCCACGCGCAGCTCGCTGCGTTTGAGCTCCTCCACGCAGATATTCATCTGGACGACTACCTCGAACTCGCCGGTGAGGCCCTCGAAGGTGACGGGGATCTCCACCCCTTCGGCGATGCTCCTGATGAGTCCGCCGATGTCGTAGACGCCGTCCGGCAGGTCGTAATCGATCTTGCCCGACGCCTTGACGTAAAGGAATTCGTAGTCTTCGAGCGTATTATACTGCGTCTTATCGAATTCAAGGTCCTTCTTCACCAGCGAGAAGGAATAGTCCTTCAAGGTAAGCGCGAAGGTATTGGTGGGCCCTTCGGCGTTATTCTTGATGCCCGCTTTGAGACCTATCTCACGGCTGAGAAGGTCGGCGAACACCTCGAAGTACTGCATATCGCCAAGGGTGACGATGCTGCCGAGCATATACTCGGAGAAGTCCTCCACGACCGTGCGCGCCGCATTCACCGTTATCTTGCCCGCCGCTTGGAAGCCGATGTTTTGGATAGCGGAGAATGCCAAACCGAGCATCGAATCGGGCGTGCTCCCTTCCGCCGCCGCCACGGCGCCTGCCTCCGAACCCAGCGCCCCATAGATGAGGTCGGACAAGGTGGTGGGCAGATCGCGGATCATCTTTGCGGTGTCGTCCCCGAGGAACTTGGCGAGATTGACGTTAAAGGTCATATTGAATGCTTCGTCCACGATGGGGAGGCATACGATGAGGTCGTATGCTCCGCCGTAGAAGACGGTGATCCATTCTTCCGCAGCCTCGCCCTCGCGACGATGATACACCTGAAGGAGTATCTCGGAGCGATTGACGTCCGCAAAGTCGATATTGGCGGCTACGTGGATGCTGATCTTGCCCTTGATATCGTGCATCAAGTTGACGGGGAGCTCGGACTGCTTATCGCCCGCTCCGTAGCGGAAGAGGTCTGCGATAAAGCCGTCGATCAAGTAACGCCCCGCAACGGAAGAACCGTTGAGCGCGGTGTCGATCTCTATCGTGAAATCGACGTTGACGTTTCTGAGGTCGTTCAGATAGCCGTAGTCGGAGGTATCCTCTATCATCTCTTCGATGACGCCGCCGAGGACCACGGTGGGCTTGGCCACCGAGAGGGTGACGGAGGTGTGCGCCTTCTCGCCGTCCTTATCCACGCCGTAGAAGACCGCCGTAGCGGATAAACCGTCGTCCAGGCTCAAGCGCGCGTTGAGGCTGACGTCCAAGGTCGCCTTGATGCCGAGCGCCTGTAAGGTGGCGGCGAAGAGCTCGGTCTCCATCTTTGCGAGGATACCGCGCGAAGTGTAGAAGACGTTGAAGGCTTCCACAAACTTGGGATCGGGGTCGGGGTCGCAGTAGCGGCACTCGCATCCGTCGTACATCCCGCCGATGCCGTTGCGGCAGGGATGGGTGGCGTCGGGATGACTATCGGCGTGCGCTATGCAGTCGGGGTTCAAACAACCGCACACCAAGGGGCTCTCTTGCTCCGCCGCGGCGGGCTCTTCGTCCGCGGGAATGAGGGCGGAGATATCCATGGGGATAGCCGCCTTGGGCATACCGATGGAGGAGAGGTCGAGGTACAAACAGCTGTTGTAGAAATACGCCTCCACAAGTCTGTCGTCCACACCTTCGAGGGTGCGGTCGAGAGTGATGTGGGCGTAGAGGTTCTTGAGCATGGAGCGGAGCATCTGATTGACGCTCATACCGCCCTCTTCCCCGAGGAGGCTCTCGGTCACGCCCTGCAAAGAGAAGTTCAAGGAGACCTTGAAGGTATAGATGGCGGTGGACGCCTCCGTCTTGACGATGAGTTTATCCGCGTGCGCGTCCTCCACGAGCATATTGACGATGGACGCCACGTCGATATTGTTATCCTTGTCGTTGTCGAGGATAAAGCTCGCCGAGAGACCCAAGGTCAAGGAGCCCGCCTCGCTGATACTCATAAAGGTGCCGAGATTATTGTCGTAACGCATCTTGCCGTTGAGCTGCACTTTGGGCTGATAGACGGTCAAGGTCATAGAGGTCGCCTTGGAAATGTCAAAGGCAAGGCGCGCCTCGAGGAGCTTATCCTCCGCCTTGTCGATATACAGCTTGAGATAGGAGGTTTCGTCCCCTTCTTCCAGCTCGGGAAGGGTAAAGCCGCTAAAGCCCGCAAGCTCCAACAGCACGTTCAAAGCCTTCTTGGCAAAGAGCGCCTGCATGCCGTAGAAGCGACTCTCGCCGTGCTCGACCGCTGTGTCGAGATAGGCGTCGTACACGTTGACGCCAAGCAGCATCGAGGCGATCATCTTGGTGACGGAGGGACCGCTCTCCGCGTCGTCCTCCTCTGCCGCAGAAACGCTGTTCTCGCCGAGGAGGGAGCGTATCTTGGAGACGAAGTCCACTTCGTCCACCTTGAGCCTCAAATCAAAATAGGGGATGGCGATATACAAAACGCCGTTAGCGCCCTGCGTGCCCACGTAGTATACGGTCAATATCTCCCTCGTGCCCTCTTTCACGGTGACGGCAAGTTCGCTGTGGGCAAGGTCGATGGCTTTGCCCGCAAGCTTGACGTTTGCCTGCACGTCGAGGGTGTAGGTGAGTTCGGAGTCTTTTTCGGAATAGAAGTTGATATCGCGTCCCTCAAAGATGCCGCCGAGCACGTTGTCGAGGAGGTTGCCGATGGATTCGTCGACATCCAGCTTATACCCCTTGCTCGTATTCACCGAGAGGTCTACCGAGAAGTCGAAGTAGAGCGAGCGGATATTGGAGGTATACTGCTCTGCCTCGCCGTTCTTATCTATCCTATCCACGGTGCCGCCCGACATATCGATATCGAGGTCGGTGATGGAAAGGTTGAGATAGGTGTCGTCCTTGAGGCGTACCTTGGCAAGGATGCCCTCCGTGCCGAGCTCCAGATCAAGGAGACCGCCGTAAGCATTGATGGCAAAGTAATCGCCGATAAGCTCCTTGCCCGGCGTGAGCTCGACCTCGGTGGGGACAAGGGTATGGAGGGTGACGCCGTCCCTCTTTATCTCTATCATGGAAACTGTGCGTCCCGTCAGGTGCAAGCCGTCCTTGGAGGTATAGGAAGAGAGCCTCTTCTCCATCTTGAAGCCGGCGCTTGCCCTGCCGCCCGTCTTGATGATGGTTATCTCGTATTCGCCGAGCGGCAAGCTCTCAAAGAGCTCGCTGTGCTTATCCGCAGAGACCCAGGTGATGGTCTGCGCCTTCAGATCGAGGTCGAAGAGGTCGCTCCACTTCGCCTCGCTGTAGAATACGCCGCTGACGCCCTCGCCCTGATAGCCGATGGCATAGACGTCACCGCCCGTCAGATTGAGCGCCCTGAGGTCGTAAAGGTCGCGACGATAGGCGTGATGATAGGTAAAGGACTCGGACTCGCTCGTCAGACCATCGTAGGTCAAGACGACGGTGTAGTCGCCCTCCGTAAGCCCGTTCATCGCGGCGGTATTGAGGTTCGTGACCCCCTCTGCCGTGATGGGGAAATAGTTGTCGTAACCAAGAGCGACGAGCGCGGTGTGCAAAACGTTGCCGCTGAGCTCCAAGACGGCGGACTTCTCTTTAACGTAGAGTTTGATGATGCCCGAAAGCTCGGAGATAAAGCCCTCGAGCTTCTTGGTGACGCTTTGCGCCTCTTCGCCCGCGTCCTCTTGCTCCGCCGAAGATCCGGCGCCCGATATCATGGAGCCGAGGTCAAGCTCAAGCTCGAAGGGCTCTACGCCGAGGAGGTCGTAGAAGTTCAAGCCGAGCACGCCCTTGCCGTAATAGACGCTGAATTGCTTGGCGTAAACGTCGTTATCCTCGCCGTCCTTGCTGACGGAGTAGAGCACGATATATATCTCCAAGCCGTACAGGCTGTCCGCCCCTTCCGCCACGTTCGCGGTCGCGCTGACGGTGAGTTTGTAGTGTCCTTTCAGCTGGTCGATGATGCCGATATTCAAGTTGAGGTCGATGTCTTCGAGGAGCTTCTCAAACGCCCACGCGTTGCCGTCGGAGTTGGTCTGGTTCTCGCCGAAGCCGTAATACAGGTCCGCTTCGAACTCCACTTTCGCCTGCAACGAGTCGAGGGTGGAGTAGGTATCCATCCTGCCGAAGACCGCGGCGTGCGGCGCCAAGAGGTCCAAAGAGCCCTTCTCAAGCGTGATGTCAAAGTCGCCCAAGCGAATCTCCGCATTGAACTGCGGTATCAAGGAGGATATCACCTTGACGGACAAGCCCTGATCCACCCCGCCCGTCGCGGCGACAAGTTGACCGAGGGTGAGGGTGGTCCTCACTTCGGGAAGGGTTATCTCGATGCCTTCCATCAGGAGCAACCTTGAGAGTATCTGCTCGGAGAGGTCGATGGTGAGCGCCTCGTTGGAGAGCGCTATCTTGTCCACCAGCTTAAATATATCTTTGGCTTGGAAGCCGCCGACAGCGGCGCTTTCCACCGCCTCGGAAGCGGCGGTCTCGCCCGAATCCACCCTGTCGCTCACGATGCTTGCAAGCAGAGACTTCAGCGGGAGAACCTCCTCCACCCTGAGGCGCAGATCGAAGGCGGGCACGACGACGTACATACTGTCGATCTCATCAAAGGTGTAGTAGATGGCGAAGATGACTTCGTCGTCCGCGTTGTTATCCCTGACCACGACGGTCGCCTCCGCCTTTACGCCGGCGAGCGCCTTGCCCACGAGCGCCATGACCGACGGAAGGTCAAAGGCATTCAGCTTCATTTCGTCGAGTTTCAGTCCGTAGACCGAAACGTCCGCTTCCACGGTATAGTTGACTTTATTCTCGGCGTCGGAGCGCAAGAGGAACTTCAACGCGCCCAAATAGCCGCCTTCGGTAGAGCCGAAGAATTCGTCGATGGGGTTGCCGCTCTCATCCACGGTCACGCCCGTTTCCGCCTCCACGCTGAACTTGCCGGAGAGGTGGAATGCGTCATCGGCAGACATCGGAGCAGCGCCCACGGTGATGCCGTTTTCTCCCGCTATCTTATCCCTCATCGGCTCAAACTCGACAAAGGACTTGTTGAAGAAGATATCCGCGTCGGCGACCTCTACGGTGAGCATAGACGCTTCGTTGAATACGAGTTTTGCGCTGAGACCCTCCTCGCCAAACGCCACGCGCACGCCTTCGGTCGCGGGGAAGATATCCCCAAGCTCCTTATTCAGCAAGGAAAGCGCCAGTTTCAAAGCGCCGCCGTCCGCCGAGATCAAGAGCCCGTCTTCGCGCGTGACGGTAAGTCCGAGGATGCCCGAGAGCAATCCGCCGACCGCTTGCGCCTCCGCGTCGTCCGCTTCCGCCGCGGAAACGATGCCCGCCCTCGGTATCATCGGGAGCAAGAGCTCCATCACGAGGTCGTACACGCCGATATCGGTTATCTTGACCGCACTTTCCGCGCCGTACGCCGCGCCCGCAAAATAGAGCACTTCGTGAGAGGCGCCGTCGGTCACTTCGCTCGAATTATAGTAGATGGAGATCAGGCTGGACGTCCTGTCGTACAGCTCGTCCTCCCCCGTCTTGGCATAGAAGGAGAGCCACAGTTCCACCCCGGGATGCACAAAGTTCTTGACGGTATCGTCGTAGTCCAAAGCGACGTTTGCCGCAACTTCCAATCCGAGCGCGACTTCCACCTTGTCCTCGGTGGTATTGTTGCCCACGACGACCTTCATGGATTCGCCCGCAACGTTCTCCGAGATATAGTCGGTCAGATACTCCGCGTAGGTGCCGTCCATCTTGAAGGCGACGTCCGCGTCGAGCATAAAGCCGAACTGCAAGGTGCGCCAATCTTGGTACGCCTCCGTCCCCGAGATGAGGTCGCGCTTCTTGAATTCTATCAAGAGGTCGCCCACGTCCACCGCGAGGTCAAAGGTGACCTCTTCGTCCTCGAAGCCCGTGATGCCCACCACCGCGCCGAGATCGCGCACGTTGACTTTGGCGCTCATCACCAGCTCGGGCAGGACTATTTTCAACGAGAGCATGGAAGCAATGGTCGCGAGGGCGTTGCCCTTAGTCACCACGCCGATGAGACCCGTGGAGCCGTCCAGCACCACGTGATCGACGATCTCGTTCAAGCGGTCGATGATGGTGACACCGTTATGTATGGGACAGGTGCAACCTTCGTTGGGCACCTCTTCCCCGAGAGTCTCGTCGGTGTGATAGCAGCTGCCCGCGATCTTACAGGCGGGGTTCATACAGCCGCAATCGAGGTCGGGCAGATGGCAGGTGCAATCGCAGGAGATGGCGCAGGTCAGGCTGCCGGCGCTCTTGCCGCAAGTACCCGCCGCCAAACACGCGTCGCAACTGCAACCGCACGGGAGTTTCGTGAGTTCCTCCTGAGAAGCGACGGCGGTCTCGGTCAAGCTCGCCACGTAAGAGGAGATCTTCGTTCCCACCACCTTGGTCTTGGGGATGCCGATGATGGGCAATTCGAGATAGAGAACGTCTTCCTCGCCGTTGATGAGGTCGTTTATGCCGTGATACATGACGGTGGCGACTTCGTCACCATCCCCCGTCGTGATGTGCAAAACGAACTCCAAAGTATCGAAGAAGTTGAAGTCAAAGCGCACGATGAGTTTGCCCGCCGAGAGCATAGCCGCGTCGTTAGCGCGCGCGGGCAGGTCGGCAGAAAGGTACAGAGAGAGCTGTTCTACGAGCGAACTGACCTCCTCCTCCAGTTCAAAGAGGTCCACGATGCTCTTCATGGTCTCGGAGGCGTCGTAGTTCTCAAAGCTTGCGCTCTTGATATCAAAGGTAGCGGTGATACCCGCCGAAATACTGTTGAATTTGATGTCGGTACCCGACGCGACGGTCGCGTATTCGGTCTCGCGGTCGTCGGTGTCAAAGACGAGGTCTTCGAGGTCGATACTCTCGCCGATATTGAAGCCGAGCCCCGTGATGCCGGCGGAGAGTTTGGCGCCGGTCAGGAAGGCGTCGAGGTTGATGCTGAGTCCGTCGTTGAGTCCGATGCCGAGCTTTACCTGCTCTATCATCGAAGCAAAGTCGATATCTTCATCAAGCACCAAGAGGTTGAGCACTTCGCCGAGCAGTTCGCCCGTAAAGACCACGCCGATGCCCCCTTCGTCCAAGATGAGGTCGGCGAACTTGCCGAGGATATCGGCTGCGCCCACACCCTCCGTCTCCGCCGCGGAGACGTCGTCTTGCGATAGGGCGTTGATATCCACTTTATAAGCGACCTTGCCCACGCCGAGCCAGGGAGCGGTCAAATAGACGGTGGGCTGCGTAGCGCCGCTCACGTCCTTGGTCCTGCCGTCAAAATACATGAGGAGCATCAGCTTTCGCGACGCGCCGTTATTGTTGTAGAGCGCAAAGTATATCTCCGCACCCGGGATCATATTGGCAAAGGTGGAATCGTCGTTGAAGTCCACTTGCGAAAGGTCGACGTTCGCCTTGAGGTCAAAGGAGAGGTCCCACTTGAGGGCGCTTTCCACCTGCACGCCGAAGCCCACCTCTTTGACGAGGGCTTTGACGACGGCGGCAACGGCGGCGTCTTCATTCGCCGCGCCCGCATCGATATTCAGGGTCATACGACCCGACACTTCCGCCGAGACGTTATCGAGGATGGTAAAGTCGAGGTCGCGATATTCGCTCTTGACGAGTCCGAGGCTCTCCTTGCCGAACTTGACGCCGAACTTGCCGATGTCGATGTCGATATAGTTGTCACCCGCGTCGTCGAAGGCGATGGTAGCCCCGATGCCGATGCCGCCCGCGAGCTTCACCTTCAAAGAGGGCGTCAGATGGGGCAAGGCTTCGCCCAGTTCGTCAAAGCTGAGGATCGTCAAGACCCTCGACAAGCTATCGCGCGCAAGTTTGACGGCGATGCCTTCCTCTGTCAAATCGATGCGATCCAACAGACCGATAAAGCTACCCGCCGAGATCTCCTCCGCAGCGGAGACGCTTTCGTGGCAGTCACAGCCGCAACCGGGCAGACATTTCGTGCCGTGGTCGCAGGACGCTTCGTTCAAGCAGTCGGGACAGGTACAGCCGCACTCGAGCTTAGACACGCGGATGCGGAATTTGGGAATATTGAGACCGCTCAGACCGCCGTCCGAAGCAAGGCGGGTCAGACCGCTGGCATCCACGTAGAGGTACAGCCCCTCGTAGTAGAGGGTCGCAAGGACGTCGTTATCCTTCAAAAGCTCTATCCTCGCGGTGAACTCAAAGCCGTCCGAGAAGTCCATATTGGCGCTGATACGCGCGCGGAAATGACCGAACAACTCCTCTTTGACGCTGAGGCTCAGCGCGGTATTTGCCAAAAGGTTGCCGACAGAAGACTCGCCGAGCATATCGGACAAAGCCTCCATGAGGTCGGTAAAGTCGTAATCGTTGTTGATAAAGCGGTAGCCGAGGTCTATCTCAAACTGCGTATAGACGGTGTCGAACTCGGTGATGTCGGGATAGGTCTTCTTGGCGCCCACGAGGACGTTTTCGGGAATGATATCCCTCCTGACGAGCGAGGCGGAGATGTCGCCGACGTGCAGTTCGATATAGGGGTCAACGTATCCGACGGTATCCTCAGACGTCTTGGTGTCAAAGCCGATATGCGCGCCGATCTCCAGCCCGCCTTCGGTGCGGATATACACCTTGCTGGAGGAGTCGAGGTCGATGACGCTGTCCGAATTCTTGCCGTTCATCACCATGGAAAGGGTGGTGGCGATGAGCTTATCCGCAAGCAGGACCGATATCTCGTCGCCGAGGTACAGTCCGCCGAACATTCCGCCCACCACTTCCATGATCTGCTCCATAGACAAATCGCTCGAAGCGGCGGCGGGAAGGGTCGCGGGAATATCGCTCTCCGCGGCGATCGAGCCCGCAAAGAGGTCTTCGAGGCGCATACGGTACATAAAGCGGGGGATGGTCGCACCGTCATCGCTGATGGATACGCCCGTCGCATCCACAAAGATAGCGCCCTCCTCGCCCGAATACCACACGCTGAGCATACGGTTGGCTTCGGTCAAGGCGGGGGTGGTGGCGTTGGGACGCTTGTACACGTTGACGGCCAGATCGATAGAGTTCAGTTTGAGCTTGGTGTTGTCGCCGTTCAGATAGTCGGAGATGCTGATGGGGTCAAAGTTCAAGTTGGCGTCCACCTTGATATCCATCCCGCCCGACAGCGCGACGTCATTCGCCGTCTTTACGCCGAGGAGGCAGGTCAGCTCGCCGATCATGCCGCCGAGCGCGTCGCCGAGGTTCAGCTCCTTCAGCGAGCCGCTGTCACCCGCGAGGGCGATGGTGGCGGACAGGGAAACGGAGGAGAACTCCTCCAAGGTGGAATAGCCTTGTGGGTCGAAATTCTCCTTGGGCACGTTGAATACGGGCGCGTAGCCGATGGAGACTTGGTCCACCGACAGTTTCAGATGGGTGTCTTCCGCGAGCTTGACGTCCACGTCGGCGTAGATGCCGTATCCGACCGAGAGGAGCCCCAGTTCGACGCGGATACTCCGGATAGCGACGTCGCCGCTCGTCAAAGACTTATCCTTTAGCCCGTCGTAGAGAGAGGCGAAGATATAGAAGTTATTGCGTGCGGCGTCCACGTCGGAGGAGAAAGCCTGTATGCGCTCGTCATAAAGCTTTTGATAATACTCCAGCTGCATGTTGATATTGGGAAGCAGGACGTTTTCGATGTTGTCGATCTTCGCCTGCGCCCTTCTCTCCGCCGCCATGTTGCTCGCGTTTTCCAGCTCCAAGCGAGCGGCTCGGAGCGCTTCTTCTTGCGAAGATTTCTCCGCTTCGAGCGTGGAGATGGTAGACACGTATTCCTTGAGCTCATCGTCGTTCGAGGCGGCTTCTGTTTGCTTCTTGACAGCCGTATCCAAGCCTTCCTTTGCCTTCGCGGCAAGGTGCCCCACAACGTCCATAACGAGCGAACGATCCACGGTGAGCGCGATCGCACGCTTGCCCTCGGGGCGCATTTCGAGATTGTTCGCCACGGCATTGGCGAGCTTTTTTATCAAAGCGACGACGTCCAGCGTGAGATCGACGTATTCGCCGTCGCCTGCTTCGGCGACTGTTTCGTAGGTGCCGTTTCTCACGATGGCGGAAAGCGCGTCTTGGTAACTGCCGCCCGGAGCAAACGCCTCGATGATGACCTCGCGCATCTCTTCGCCCGCGGCGCTGCTTTCCTCCGCGGTGCCGAGCATGGAGGAGACTGTCTCCACGACGAAACGTTTGATGACGGATGCGAGGTTCAATCCTTCGTAGACGAACTTAGGCAGTTTGCACTCGGAGAAGTCCACGTACAAGGCACTCTTGGAGCCCACGTAGTAGATAGTGCCGAGGCGCTTGTCGCCCGAAGTGAGCCTTTCGAAGACCTCGATCTCTATGTAATTCCTTTCGTTCTTGTTCCAATCGATCTCGGCGTTGACGTCGAGGTTGAGCCCGATGGTGCCCTTGCCGAGAGTGAGCACCCTCTCGCCGAAAGCGCCCATGGAGGTCAGCCCGAAGTACTCGCGGAAGAAGCCGCCGAGCAGGCTATCCATCGTAACGCTCTTTTCCGATGCGTTCTCCAGGTCGAGGTGCATGGTGAATTCGAGGTTGGTCACGCCGAACTTCCTGTAATCGTTAAATTCGGGGAAGGCGATGGTCCCCACCGCGTTGGTGTCGTCGCCGTAGTAGACGTTGTCTATCAAGAGGTCCATAGCAAACTTCCCGCCGTAGCCGAGGGTGGGCTGTACGCTGAGGAGTTTGCCGTCCAGGATGTTCAAAGTCACGTCGCAGGTGAACTGGTCAAACTTGTAATTGACGAGAGAGGTGAAGGACATGCCGAACACGGTCTCCAGAGCACTGCGAATATTGAGCTCCTTCAAGGCTCGGTCAAAACTTTTGAGTTTATCAAGCAAGGCATTGATCGAAGCGTTGAAATCGGTCTTCAAGACGATTTGCGTGGCGCCATCCTTCTCGGTCTTGGTGACCTCCTTGACCGCGGCGCTGAGCATAGACGAGATGATAGCGCTCACGTCGATCATCGGCACGTTGGCGGTCATCACGGCGCTATAGATATCCGACACCGTGGCGCCCGAGCTAGCGAGGATGGTCACGACGTCGTCCAGGCTGAACTCGTCCATATAGATGGTAGCGGCACCGCCCTCATCGTTGGGGATATTCAAGTAAAATACGCCCGTATAGTAATAGAAGCCAAACACGAGCTCGCGCGTAAGAGAAGAATGCAGCTCAAAGAGCAATTCGGTATTGGAGTCGTCCCTGCGGTCATATTTGCAGGCGAGTTCGGCGTACATATCGAAGGTCTTGGGGGTGGATACTTCATTGCCGTTCTGATCGACGGACTTCTCGCTCTTCACTACGGTCATGTCCTCGGTCACGAACTTAAACGCCACTGCGTCGCTCGCGTCGTCTACGGCAAGCGCTTTTTTGAGATATGTAAAGAACTCGGATACCGAAGAATCCGACTTCTCACCTCCCGTAACGTCTATACGCGTCTCCGACGTGCCGGAGCCTCCCCCTCCCGACGGATCGGGATCGGTGAGGATCGTGGACGACTTCGGCGCACAGGCAAAGGCGACGAGCACGACCACGAAGCAAAGCAGTAGTATAAGCAGAATTTTCGTGTGAAGATTTTTTGTCATAATTCCTCCAAGACCGCATCTTTCTCACGCGTATATAGCGCGCAGGTAAAAACACAGGTATATTCTAATGCGTACGCACGAAGAAGTCAATATTTATTAAGTTTTCTTATAAATTTTCCATGCGCCCCTATAGGCGTAAACATAAATAAAAAAAGGGGCCCCCTTCGCTCGGAAGAGAGCCCCTTATCGTAAACGCGTCACTCCATATCCTTGGACAGGAATTCATCGCACAATACGGCGATGGTCTTTCCGGAATATGCGGATATATCGGCAGTTATCTTGGAAACGAAGGCTGAGGTCTGCAGCTGCTCTTCCAGCGAGGTCTCCACGAGTTCTCCGTCGCTCGGAACGGTGACCTTCGCCATCAAATAGCGCTTACGCATCAGCACGCCGTCTTGATATTTGTCCTTGCCGTTTTCGTCCAAGGTGATAAGGGTCAATATCCCGCGCGAAACGGTATATCTGCCGTTTTTGTAGGTGTATTCACCATCTTCGTCCTTGGTATAAGCATAGCCGCCGCGCAGACGAACGAGGTCTTCGGAAGAACTCATGCGATACAGCCCTTCAAAGGCGTCCGAGCCATCTTCCGCTTCGCGGAAAAGCTCTATGGCGTCCGCCGTAAAGAGCTTGCCGTCATAGACGTAGTATTGCGTCTTTGGTGTCAGATTCGCGGCGACGGCGTCGTAAAAGTCGATTTGCGTTTGGTCGGCGCCCCCTGCGATGAGAGTCTCGCGGTAGCGCTTGCTCACCACCGAGATCGCCTCCTCGTTGCAAGTGATGATATAGCTTTCGGGCGTGTCGGTGTGCTCCACCGTGCCGTAGATGGTGATGGCGTCCCCCCCAAAGGAGTATTCGAAGCCTTTGAAGTCGTCGGTGAATACGATGGAGGTGCCCATCTTCACAAAGCTGTCGGTGCGGGCGTCGTAGACGTAGCGTTGATACGCTTTGTCCGTCTGAATGCTTGCCTTGCAGGCAAAGGCACCGACGCACGCTCCCATTACGAGTAAAAGTATCAAAAGGGTGCAAATTGTCTTTTTCATAGAGGATATTATATCACGTTCCGCATCGTATATCAAGGATATCCGCGAGAATGATGTCATTAAAGAGCCATCGAAAGAAAATGCGGGACGAAAAAGAAAAAACCTCGGCATTAACCGAGCATTAATACACGACTTAGCCGTGATGATATGCACCGTTTTACCGTGATGATATACAAGCGCAAAGTGCTTGATGATATACCAAACCTCGCTTAGCTTCGGTTTGGATAAAAAAACTGCTCGGTGTTTGCCGAGCAGTTTTTTGGTGTGCCCTCAGGGATTCGCGAGGAGCGAAGCGACG
>DFEQ01000033.1 GCA_002368735.1 Christensenella sp. UBA3798 | reverse complement strand
AAGTATATGCGCCGCTATACGCCCTCGCACTCAGGACCAGAGGGCGGCGATATTAGTAAGAGGATTGTTGACGTATATCACGTCCAATCTAAAGAAGCTCCCCGTCATCTTTTCGGGCACGGTGCCGTCGCCCGAGAGATACATGATCTGCATCACGATGAGCCCGAGGACGATAAAGACCGCAATGCCGAGGATAAGCCCCAGCACCTTGTTGATGACCTTCATCACGGGGGTGTCTATCTCCATCACGTTCTTGATGATGAGGACGACGATGATCCTTACGATAGTGACCACGATAAACAAGGCGACCGCGTAAACGATGATGTCGATGCGGATGGTCAAGAGAAACTTGACGATGGGCTTATCGGTGGCGGCAAGGGACTCCTTGAACTGCGCCAGCAGGGACTGCACGAAGGGGATGTTGTAAACGAGCCCGAAAACAAAATAGCAGATAACGACCGAGATGATGATGCCGAAGATGCCTTTGGTCAAGATAGAGAGCTGCTTGCCGAAGCCGAGCGCCAGCCCGAGGATGATAAAGAGCAATAGTCCTGCGATGAATATATAATCGGCGAGTACCATAATTCCTCCTTGGCAAATAAACGCATTCCGCGGACCCTCCGCGGGGCGCCACTTTTTTTATTATACGTCAAATGCGCAAAAGTGTCAAATTGATGCGCCCAATGACTACCTGACTGCTCTTGGGGAGCTTTTCTATAAGAAAGCCCTTCGCGTGTTGGCACTTTTCTTTTGAAGAAAAGTACCCAAAAGAAAGTGGGGGTTGCGATTCCCCCAAACCCCTAAACGCTTTTTGAAAGGATTTCGCTTCGCGAGAAAATGAAGAATTAAGTATCGTGCATCGTGACAATAACTGCGTAGCAAAATGATACGGGGAGATCAGCTCCGCGGGTCAGAGGCTATAAAGGGGGAAATGTGTAGTGAGTACTTTTTAAATCCGTGAAAAGCGCACCCGTCTGCGTTTTTTTGTTTTCCACAACGCGCGTAAAAGCGAACGCCTCTGCGCCCCGCGCGCTTTACTTCTTTATGCGGCGCAGACGGTTGACGTCGTTTTCGCGGCGCACTAAGCCCTCGGCGAACTGATAGACCGAGCCGCTGAGGTCTACGGGGTCCACGATATCCCCGTTTGCCTGCATACTGTAATATTCGCACCCCGATACGATGAGGTGGTCTCCCAGCTTGATATTCACCACGCCGAGCGCCTGCACGATGCGGTTGGTCGCCTCGATATCAGCGTCCGACGGCTCGAGCACGCCGTTTGGATGGTTGTGCCCCATGACCACGAACACGGCGCCGCACTTGACGGCGTTTTGCACTATCTTATCCCTATCCACAGAGACCGAGCCGCTTATTCCTTTTACCTCTTCCGCCTTTTTGATGCGCCCGCCTTTGTCGAGATAGACCACGAGGAAGTGCTCCTCCTTTCTCCTGCCTATCTTGGCGATAAAATACTCGGCGCACTCCTTGGGCCCCAAGAGGCGAGTCTCCTTTTCGGAGAGGAGATAGGCGGAGAATACGTCGGGGAGCGTGTGGAGAAAGAGGGCGGCGTTCTCGGTCATGCCGTAGACCTCGGAAAGCGCCGAAGTTTCGGCTTCCAAGACCTTCTTGAAGGAGCCGAACGTCCTGATGAGTTCGTGCGCGATGGGGTTGGTATCGCGGCGGGGGACGAAAGGATAGAGAAGATATTCCAGCTTCTCGTGGTCCTCTAAGCTCTCAAAACCGCTCTTTTTGATGCGATTTCTCAAGCGCTCCCTGTGTCCGTCGTGTATTGCCATACCCTCTCCCGTAAAAAAAGCGATACGCTTTACAGCGTAACGCCCGTTTTCATTATCGCGATCTGTTTGTCGCCGCGCACTTCGTTGCCCGCCTTCTTGCCCTCAAAGGTGTCCAAAAGCAGGTTATACAGCTCGTTCACAGCTTCGTCCACGTCGGAGGTCAGCATCTTGCCCGCGTCGAAGTCTATCCAACCCTTCTTTTTCACAGCGAGGGGGGAATTGGACGCGATCTTCAAGGTGGGGACCACACCGCCGAGCGGCGTGCCGCGCCCCGTGGAGAACATGATGGCGCTCGCCCCCGTCGCCGCAAGCGTGGTGCAGGCGATGATGTCGTTGCCCGGGCTCTCGATGACGTTGAGCCCCTTCTCGCTCACGCGCTCCAGCTCGGAGAGGACGGCTTTAACTTCGCCCTTACCCGACTTTTGCACGCAGCCGAGGGACTTCTCTTCGAGGGTGGTGATGCCGCCCGCCTTATTGCCCGGCGAGGGGTTCTCATACACGTTTACGCCGTGCGAGCCGTAAAAATCTTTCCATTTATTGACGAGATCGGCGATGGCTTGAAAGACGCTTTCGTCCTTCGCGCGCGCCATCAGGGTCTGCTCCGCGCCGAAGACCTCGGGGGTCTCCGCAAGGACCACCGTCGCGCCGCACGCCTCGAGGAGGTCTGCCACCCGTCCGATCAGATAGTTTGCCGTAATGCCCGAAAAGCCGTCGCTGCCGCCGCACTTGACGCCCACCGTCACTTCGGACAGCGGAACGAGCGACCTCTCGTCGCGGGAAGCCACGGCGTAGAGTTCCTCAAGGAGGCGCAGGGCTTCCGCCTCGTCGTCCTCCACTTCCTGCGCGACGAGGAAGCGCACGCGCTCTCCCTCGGGGACGATCTTCTTGACGTCTTCCATCCTGTTTTCCTCGCAGCCGAGCCCGAGGAAGAGGACGCCGCCGACGTTGGCGTTTTCAGAAAGGTTCACGAGGATATTCCTCGTGCGGATGAGGTCGTCTCCCAGCTCGGAGCAACCTACGCGATGGGTCAGGACGACCACGTCGTCCACCTTCATGTCGTTTTTGTGGATCTCCTTAAAGCGGCGCGCCACGTTCTCCGCACTGGCGGCGATGCAACCGACGGTCGGCACGATGAAAAGCTCGTTCCTGGCGCCTGCGCCCACAGCGCGCTTGTACGCCCACACCTTGTCGCGCTGCGGCCTCGCGGGAAGCGGCGCAAGCTTTTTGTCATAGACGTAGCTGAGCGCCTCGGCGGTCAGCGCGCTCGAGAGGTTATGCGTGTGCACGAAGTCGCCCTTCTTGATATCCGCCGTAGCGACGCCGATGGGGTAGCCGTATTTGACGACAGCCTCCCCCTTATGGATATCGGCAAGCGCTATCTTGTGCCCTGCGGGCACATCCCCCTGCGGGGCGCGCAGAACGCCGACGTTATCCTTTTCGTTCAGAATGATGAGTTCGCTCATAAAGTCCTCAAGGTCTCGCGCACCTTGCCCGCCTTGATGGCGTGGACATAGTCCAGAGCGGCGGTGTAGACGCCCTCGGTCTTCTCGAGGTCCATGCCCCAGAAGCTCTCGTTGCGCACGTACGCCTCGAACTTCTCGTCGGTGGGGAGATCCTTGGCAAAGAACGCCTTGACGTCATCGCCGTCGTTGATCGTGAAGTCCTTGCTGTCATACAGGCAGAAGAGCGCCGCGAAGGCGAAAAGCATATGCTTCCGCCCCGCCTTGTCGCAGGCGAGGAAGGAAGGCAGGAGCCTCGTCTTCCACTTGGAAACGCTATTCAGAATAATGGAGGAGAAGAGGTGGTCGATGTAGGGATTGGAGAAGCGCTCCAAAACGTCCCTCTTGAACTGCATCAAAAGCTCCTTATCCATCTTGATGGTGGGGATGATCTCGTCGTTGGCGAGGGCTTCGGCATAGGCGGAGAGGTCCTTGTCGTTGACCGCGTCGCGCACGATGGATACGCCGCACAGCATGGAGATGGGGGCGAGGGCGGTGTGCAGACCGTTCAAGATCTTGACCTTTCTCTCACGATAGGGCTTGACGTCGTTTGTAAACTTGACGCGAGGATCCTTGAGGAAGGGAAGCTTCTCTTTGAGGCTGTCGTCCCCCTCGATGACGAGGGAGAGGAAGGCTTCGCCGACGGTCATGAGGTAATCCTCGCAGCCCATCGCCTCGAAGTGCTCCTTTTCGTGTCCGCGGGGGAACCCGGGGACGATCTTATCCACAAGGCTGTTATAGACCTTTATCTTCTTTACGAACTCGACGAAGTCCGCTTCGAGCCCCCAGAGCTCCGCGTATTGCAGGACGTACTTTTTGAGGGTCTCGCCGTTCTTCTCGATGAGCTCCAAGGGGAGGAGCTCCACCCGTCCCGCCTCGCCGTACTTCTTATAGCGAGCGTAGAGGATCTTGGTGATCTTCGCGGGGAAGGTGCCGAGGTCCTCGAACTTATCCGCGGGATTATAGGCGATGCCCGCCTCGGTGGTGTTGCTGATGATGACCTTGAGTTCGGGGTCCAAGCAGGCAGCCTCGTAGCGATCGTACTCGCGATAGGGGTTGACGCAGTCCTTGACCACCGTGACGTAGGTGTATTCCTTGACGGCTTTGCCGTCCACCTTGCCGCAAACGCAGGTGTGATACTTGCAATCCGCCTTTCTGAAATTCTCCCAATAGGGGTTGTCGATGGGGGTGACGATCACGACGCTTTCGCCGTCGCCGTACTTATCCTGTCTGAGCTGGATCAGATAATCGATAAAACTGCGGATGAAATTGCCTTCGCCGAACTGTAAAACGGTAGCCATAACTTTTCTCCTTTAATGATATTTAAAGTTACCACGATTATACTACTCCGAGCGCGCGAGAGACAAGCGATTTGACGTAAATAGGGATTAGGAACGCGGGATGAATAGCAGAAAGCTGCGCAGTGAAGTTTCGGCTATGCCGAAGTGAAGTTGCCCGCCGCAGGCACGCCAACGCGGCTTGGCAGTGAAGTTGTGCGCCACCCGCGCACAGTGAAGTTTCTCGCTCTGCGAGAAGTTGTGGATGAAAAAAGATGTAAGAAAAATATTTTCTTGCTACTTTTATAGAAATGGACAACCGCGCAGAGCGCAAGTATTTCTTAGAGGCGTGAGCCGTAACTTGCGCCAAAGGCGAACTTCACTATTCGCTTTCAGCGAATAACTTCACTGACGAAGTCAACTTCACTCGGCAAAGCCGATACATCATGTCACCGAAAGTGATACATCATGCGCCCATAGGGCGTACATCATGTCGGCAAAGCCGATACATCATGCTCGCGACAGCGAGTACATCATTTCGCCAAAGGCGATACAAAGCGCGGCGCTCCTACGCTTCCAGCTTCTTTGCCTCGGCGATGACGGTGCGGAAGACGCTTTCGAGGGCGTCCTTCTCCGCGTCGTCAAGGGCGCAGGAGCGCACCTGTGCGATCACGACCGCTTCCCTCCCCGCATTGGTGACGGGGATATTCTCCCTCTTCTTGACTTCGCCGATCTCTTTCACGACGGCGAAGCGAGCGAGAAGGAGCTCCGCGATCTCCGTTTTGGGCCTGCCGAAGTGTTCGATTTCGTTTTTGATGTTTCCGAAAATCTTTTCTTCTAGCAACTTGTTCATAGTTGCATTGCATTAGGCGACGCCTAAAAATGGTTGACGTTTAGGTGTTAGCTAATATATTATCAAAAAAGGGGGAACGAAATAATGAGAAGATTTGCTATTGTGCCCATAATCATGGCAATCATTTTAGTATCTTTTGCGATGGTCGAAGTCTTCAACCTGATCAGCTTTGATCGCGATGTGGCAATCGCCGAAGAAGCTGCCATCTCGTCGCATGATGAAAAGACGACAGATTATGAGCAAGCAAAAAAAGAAGAGGCAGATGCGGAAGCGATGTCCAATGGTGCTGTTTTAGTAATAGCTGGACTATCCTTAGCGTTTATTACTATAATTATGTCAATTGTTCCAACAGAGAATATCGTCTTTAACAGCATCGAGTCAATATTCTGTTCTACGGCAGCCCTATTATGCGGAATCGCATATCGCTTGGGCGGAGAGAGCTGGCAATGGCCGTGGTGGGGCATCGCTTTATGGATTATCGGCGTTATCATTTTTACACTTCCAGAAAAACAACTTGTCTTAGAGGAAGACAGCACGGGAAAACGAATTCTAAAAACAGACACCTTCCACATTGCTCAATTCGCGTTTGTCTTTTGCCTTCCTCTCACTTTCTGATCTAATTTTGATCTAACTAAAGCGTAGACGCGGCTATGCAAAAACTTATTACCGTTTAGTCCTTTTTCAAACGCTATATAGAAAAACCATTATTCGAAATCCGGATGCAACGCAGGCATTTCGCCAAAGCGGCATAACCGATCCTTCATTCGCACTTCGTGCGCCGCATTCCGCATTAAATTTTCGTCTTACGCTTCCAGCTTCTTTGCCTCGGCGATGACGGTGCGGAAGACGCTTTCGAGGGCGTCCTTTTCGGCATCGTCGAGGGCGCAGGAGCGCACCTGTGCGATCACGACCGCTTCCCTGCCCGTATTCGTGACGGGGATATTCTCCCTCTTCTTTACCTCGCCGATCTCTTTCACGACGGCGAAGCGGGCGAGCAAAAGCTCCGCTATCTCCTTATCCAGCCTGTCGATATCCTTTCTGAGTACGTCCAATTCGCTCATTTTTCCTCCTCCAAAAGCGCGTCCGCGAGGGCTATCGCCACAGCCGCTTCCACCACGGGGACGGCGCGCGGTACGATACAGGCGTCGTGCCTGCCTTTGATCGATATATCCACGTTTTCCTTTTTCACGAGGTCTACGCTTTGTTGCTTCATTGCAATGGAGGGTGTGGGGCGTACGCTCACCCCGAGGGTGATGGCGTTTCCGTTGCTGACGCCGCCGTTGATGCCGCCCGCGTCGTTCTTTATAACGGTGACTTTGCCGCCTTCGATGCGGAGGGGGTCGTTTGCCACAGACCCGCGCATCGCGGCAAGGTCAAAGCCCGCGCCGAACTCCACCCCTTTCACCGCGGGTATCAAATACAGGATGGAAGATATCTTCCCTTCGAGAGAGCCGAAGATGCCGCCCGATATCCCGCCGGGGAAGCCCGTGACCGCGCATTCTATCCTGCCGCCCACCGAGTCCTTATCCGCCGCCGCGCGCGTTATTTCGTCCAGCATTTCTCCCTTGTGCAAGGGACTCCACTCCCCCTTTTCGCCCGCCGAGAGCATCTCCTCGGTGAGCCCGCTTTTATAGGTTGCGCCCTTGACCGTTCCCACCGCGGACACCCAGGCGGAAACGCGAATGCCCCGCCCCCGGAGATAGCACTTTGCCATATAGCCGAGCACGCAGAGGGGAGCGGTCAGCCTACCGCTGAATTCTCCGCCGCCCGAAAAGTCCAGCCTGCCGTCCATAAGGTGCGCCGCGTAGTCCGCGTGCGAAGGACGGGGGATGCCGTACAGCTCGTTATAGTCGGAGCTTTTGACGTTACCATTCTTGATGACGGCGCAAAATTCTTTTTCGGAGAGAGTGATCTCGGGTTCGTCCGCTTCGAGCCTCGGCGTGGAATACGCCGCCTTTTTTGCGCGGCGCCTATCCATAAAGTCCCGAAGTCCCACGATATCAAAAGCCACCGCGGGGAGCCCCGTTGCCTTGACCCCGATCTCGGGGGCGTGCGAGGTGCCGTACACTTCAAACGCTATTCTATCGCCTTTCCACTTCATACCTTCCTCCAAGCGCCGCAAAGTCCTCCCAAAACTCGGGATAGGACTTCTTGACGCAGGTCATATCGTCTATCGTGCTCTCCCCATCGCTATACGCGGCGAGGATAGCCTCCGCCATCGCCATCCTGTGATCGTGATAGGCGCAAAACGAGCCGCCCTGCGGCTGCCCGCCTCGAATCACGAGGGAGTCCCCTTCTTCCTGCCAATGAGTGCCCGCACGCGAGAGCATTTCCTCTATCGCCACGAGCCTGTCGCTCTCCTTATCGCGAAGGCGCGAAATGCTCTTGAGCACGCTTTCCCCCTTCGCAAAAGCCGCAAGGACCGCGAGGATGGGGGCAAGGTCGGGGGTCTCCCCTACCTCCTCCGTAAAGGAGCGCAATTCTCCTTTCTTCACGCTGATACTTCCGTCCGAAATCGTCACGACTGCGCCCGCCCGTTTGATAACGTCCACGACCGCCTTATCTCCCTGCGCGGAGGATAGGTCGAGCCCCGAGACGGTGACCACGCCGCCGAGAGCGCCCGCCACGAGGGGAAATGCCGCGCCCGAGAAGTCTCCCGGCACGACGGCGGTTTTGAGCTTATATTTTTGTTTCCCGGGGACGAAAAAGCCTCTTTCCGTCCTCTCCGCCGTTATCCCCGCCACGCGGAGCACTTCGAGAGTGATGTCGATATAGGGCGCCGACACCGTTCTGCCGAGGAGCACGATCTCGCTGTCTCCATCAAGGAGGGGGAGCGCCATCAAAAGTCCCGTTATAAACTGCGAACTGACCGTCGCGTCTATCTCGTACACCCCTGCCGTGAGCCTGCCCTTCACCGACAGCCCGTCGATGAGGGCGCCGTGCGCGGAAAGAGCCTCCGTCAAGGCGCCCCTCGGGCGCTCCGCAAGCCGTCCCGCCGTCTTGAAGGTCGCCTCCACACCAAGGGCAAGCGCGAGGGGGAGGAGAAAACGCAGCGTGCTGCCGCTCTCCCCAACGAAGGGTCCCACCCTGTTTGCAGGTGGACAAAAACCCTCATAATTCACGGAATCATCCGCAAATTCCGCTTTAAATCCGAGCGTAGAAAGGGCGTGCGCGGTAAGGGAAGCGTCCTCGCTCGAGCCATAGCGCACCGAGCCCCCCGACAGCGCCGCAGCGATCAAATAGCGGTGGGCGTAGGACTTGCTTTTCACGGCGGGAAGGTCGCCGGATAGTGAATGCGGAATGACTTTTACCTTCATCGCTTGTCTATCTCCCGTTTGATGCGGTCACCCTCTGCCAGGAGGACGCGAAGGGCGTCTTCATCCCCCCTTCCGAGCGCGTCGGAATACGCCTGCAAGGCGGAGATCAACGTGTCGAGCTCCCCCTTCAGATAGTCGCGATTATCCGTCATCAGCTCCGCCCACATCTTTGGCTCGAGCCTCGCCACACGCGTCAGGTCGCGATAACTGCCCGCCGAATAGCCGCCGTGCTCCTTGGCGCTCTCGCTCTTGATAAAGGCGTTGGACACCACGTGGCACAGCTGCGAGGTGTAGGCGATCATCTTATCGTGCGTTTCGGGGGTGGCGACCACCACCTCGCCGAAGCCGAGGGAGAGATAGAATTTCTTTAGTTCCGCGAGAACAAATAAGTCTTCCGTCACGGGGACAAGTATCATGGACGCCCCGTCGAAGAGGCGCACCGAGGAGTGCTCGACGCCCGAGAACTCCCTGCCCGCCATCGGATGCCCACCGACGTAGACGAGGTCGCCCTTCTCCCTTTCAAGCGCTTTCATCGCCGTGGTGACGATGCGCTTATTGCCGCAAAAGTCGGATACGATCGCCCCCTTCTTTAAAAAGGGCAGATACTCCCTTGCCGCCTCCTCGAAGGCGCGAGGATAGATGGCAAAGACGAGGAGGTCCACGTCCCTTGCGTTCTCCTTCGTCAGGGGCTCGGTATACGCCTTTGCCAGGAGAGCCTTCTGCATGACAGAGTCGCTACGGTCGCTGCCGTACACCGTGTATCCGTTTTTCACAAGCACTCTGCCGAAACTCGCGCCCATCAGCCCGAGCCCGACGATGCCGACTGTCTTTATCATACCTTCTTCCCCACTGCGCGGGCGACCTCGTTCACCTCGGTGACCACTTCCTTAAACTGCTCGGGTCTGAGGCTCTGCGCACCGTCGCAAAGGGCGTGCGGAGGGTCGTTATGCACCTCGATCATCACGCCGTCCGCACCCGCCGCAGCCGCCGCCTTGGAGAGGGGTTTGACGTATCTTGCCACGCCCGAAGCGTGTGAGGGGTCCACGATGACGGGGAGGTGCGTGAGTTCCTTCAAGACGGGCACCGCGCTGATATCCAGCGTATTCCTCGTCGTGGTCTCATAGGTGCGGATGCCACGCTCGCAGAGGACGATGTCGTGGCAGCCTTCGCTCATGAGGTATTCCGCGCTCATCAGCCACTCCTGCACGGTGGCGGCGATGCCGCGCTTCAAGACGACGGGCTTCTTCATCCTGCCCACCGCCTTCAGCAATTCAAAGTTCTGCATATCGCGCGCGCCGATCTGCACGATATCCACGTCGCGGAAAAGGTCGATATGGATCTCGCTCATGATCTCGGTCACGATGGGGAGCCCCGTTTCCTCCTTCGCTTTAAGAAGCAGACGGATGCCCTCGTCGCGCAGACCTTGGAAGGCATAGGGCGAGGTGCGAGGTTTGAACGCGCCGCCACGGAGGATGGTGGCGCCCGCCTCCTTGACCGCCTCGGCGACCCCGATGATCTGCCTTTCATTCTCTACCGAGCAGGGACCCGCGATGTAGGTGAAGTTGCCCGCGCCGATGGTGACGCCCCCTACCTTGACGGCGGAGTCCTCGGGGTGGAACTTCCTATTGGCGAGTTTGAAGGGTTCTTGGATGCGCTTGACGTCCTCCACGATATCGAGAGAGCGCACGAGGTCGATGTCCACGCGGCTCGTATCGCCCACAAGACCCATCACGAGGCTGTTTTCGCCCTCGCTGATATCGGTCTTTAAGCCGAGCGACTTGATCCATTCGGTCAGGTGCTCGTATTGCTTTTTGTCGTGGTCCTTCTTGATGACGATGATCATATTGTTCTCCTTTATTCGCCGCGCGGGCGAAAACGTTTATAAATTAAAAGCGGCCGATTGTTCGACCGCTTTTTTATCTTTGGTATCAACGCAAAAACAGCCGAAACTTATTTCAGATCCGCGAAATAGTAATATCCGTAATAAAAGCCGAATTTGCGCGTCATAATGCTATGCGAGAAGACTGAGCTTGTTATCAAATATCACCGTGATGATATCCACGATCCAGAAGAGCGGGAAGAGGAAGAAGTTCAACACAGCGCCGAGGATCTTGCCGCGCTGAGCACGGGTCACGATACCGAGGATGATGCTGGTGATGGGGATGATCGCAAGGATGATGTTGATGATGTGACCGAAGCCGTATGCGCCGCCATTACTCTTTTTCTTTGCCATAATAGACACACTCCTTTTTGGGATAGTTCAATTATATCACCGCACTGATCGAAATGCAAGTGTTTTCTCCGCGCGGAAAGCGGGAGCGAGCGAAGTTCCGCTATGCGGAAAGTGCAGTTGCGCATAAATGCGCAGTGAAGTTGACTTCGTCAGTGAAGTTATTCGCTGCGTTCACAGTGAAGTTCGCCTTCGGCGAGTTAAGGTGTCCTGCGGAGCAGCACAATTCCGCATTCCGCATTGACAATATCGGCGTCAGCCGATACATCATGCCTGCAAAGCAGGTACATCATGCGCCCATAGGGCGTACATCATGTCGCCGTAGGCGATACATAATGCGCGCAAAGCGCGCTCTACGCCGCCCATGCGGGCGGGCGCGTTCGGTTGGCGGCGAACCACTCGGTGTCTTTCAGCACCGTGTCGTTATTCGAGCAGGTCACCGTGACCTCGCCGTTTCGGCTGAGCACCGTGATATTGCCGTTCATCGAAGCAAAACCCGTGTCTTCGTACTTCCCCTTGGTCTCGTTGTACGCCACCGTGCCCACCGTCGTCACGTACACGCGCACCGTATAGGGAGCGACGCGATCGATAAAAGCCTGCGAGGGGAAGGTGTTGGCGCTGTTTTGCGTATATTCCACCGCGCCGGCACAGCAGCACACGCACACGATCTTCGGCTTGATGACCTTGAGGAGCGTATCGGTACTCGCGGTATAGGAGCCGTGGTGTCCCGCCTTGAAGAGCTCCACTTCGGGCAGGGCGTTATTCTCCACGAGGGAGGCTTCTCCCTCCGCTTCGAGGTCGCCCGTCAGAAGGTAATTCTTGTCCCCGTGCGTGAAGAGCACGCACACCGAATAGTTATTCTCGTCATCGGTCTTAGTCTCGTAATACGCCTGATAGAGGACGGTCATGGTCATCCCCTCGCCGAGCTCGTAGGTCTTCTTGGCGCCGTTTGTTTCCCTCACGCACTCGAGCGCGGTATAGTGCTTCGCCCCGAGGGCGACCTCCGCGTCGCGCGCCGTGACGTAATTATTATAGGTGGCGCTCGTTGCGTTGGTCAAAGCAAAGTCGATGATGACCTCGCATTCGTAGCGCTTGAAGATGCCGTCGTTCGTCTTGGTATTGGTAAAGCCCGCGATGTGGTCCTGGTGCGCGTGGGTGGCGATGACGTATTCCAGCTTGCCGTCGGTGCAATACTTATTGACCTCCGCGGCGATAGTGGCGGCGCTGTTCTGCCTGGAGCCCGCGTCGATCAATATGTCCACGTCCCCCGCCTTGATATAGGTGCTGTCGCCCGTATAATTATTGCCCAGCTCCAGGAAGTGGAAGGAGAGATCCTTGTCGCCGTAGGTGGTCACCTTGGGCGGAGTATCCCCGCTGCCGTCCGACGAAGAAGCGCCGTCGCCCCCACCCGAAAGGTTGCCGCTCCCGTCACCCGATACCGTCGCCGTTTCGGAAGGCGGATCGATGATGCGGTTGATCGCTTGTTGCACGGCGTCCACTTTGAGATAGAGCACCACTCCCACCGCGATCAGCACGAGCAGGATGACGACGATGGCGATGACTACGCCGGGATGCTTCCTCGCCGCCTTCTTGACCGCTCTTTTCGCCGTCTTTTCCGCCGTTTTCTTTGTCTTTCTTTCGGGTTCTTTACTTGCCATAGTGTGACCTCTTTTTTCAAGTTATGAACTTGTGGTGATATTCGCTTGCGCGAGTGATATTGCTTCGCAGTGAT
>DFEQ01000092.1 GCA_002368735.1 Christensenella sp. UBA3798 | reverse complement strand
TGGTCACGCCGTCGTTGGTGATGAGAGGGGCGCCGTACTTCTTGCCGAGCACGACGTTCCTACCCTTGGGCCCCAAAGTGATCTTCACGGTATCCGCGAGGACGTTGACGCCGCTTTCGAGGGCTTTTCTGGCTTCCTGTCCGTATAAAAATTGCTTTGCCATAGTTGATTACCTCCAAAAAAATCAGTCTTCCACAACGGCGAGCACGTCGCTCTGACGGAGCACGGTGAGCTCTTCGCCGTCGATCTTGAAATCACTGCCAGCGTATTTGCTGTAAAGGATCTTGTCGCCCACCTTGACCTGCATCACGACTTCCTTGCCGTCGATGACGCCGCCGGGACCCACCGCGATGACCTCTGCCATCTGGGGCTTCTCCTTGGCGGAATCGGGAAGAACGATGCCGGAAAGCGTCGTGGCTTTCTCCTCTACCTTCTTGATGACTATCCTATCGAATAAGGGTTTAATTTTCATAAAAATTACCTCCTCAAAAAATCCTTTTCTGCAATAGATTATATCACTGCAAAAAATGGAGGGCAAGCAAGTTACCCCACATTTTTCCTCTCTAAATGCATTTTAGCACAAAAAACTTGTCGAAAATCAACTCTCGTGCCAATCATCCTTTATGGAGCGAGCCGCTCGCAGCAGCGCACATATCGTGTGCGTGAAATTAATAAAAAAAGACCCGCGCGAAGGGCGCGCTTCTACGCGCCACATCGCACTGCCTTACTCTTTTTATAAAAGCGAGCGACCGGAAAATTATTACACTTGTCGAATATTACACTTATCCAATAGCAGGAGCGGTAACTCTGTCGATAAATGCGAGGAAATCCGCATAAACTTCCTCTTTATTAAGCTCGTTCAATATCTCGTGACGGGCGTCTGGATACAGCTTGATGCTGAGATCGGTGAGGCCGAGAGCGCGATATTCCTCATACAGGCGAGAGACGAGCTCACCGTTGCCGCCCACGGGATCCTTGTCGCCGCTGGCAATAAAGATGGGGAGCGACTTGGGAATGCCGCGAAGCGCTTCGGGACGGTAGACCGTCTTCATCCCGTAGAAGAAGCTCTTTTGGAAAGCGATGGACATATTGAAAGCCGCGCCGCAATATTCGTCCGCGATGTACTTCTTGACCACTTCCTTATCGCGCGTGAGCCAAGCGAAGGGTTGATTCTCCTCCTTAAACTGCTTGTCGTACGCACCGAAGGACAATTTGGCGATAAGATTCGCGGGTTTCTCGCCGCCGCAAAGGGCGTTCTGGATAGAAGCGACCAGCCTGCCGAAAGCCACCTGCGCCGTATTCATATAAGCGGATCCCGAAAGGATGACGCCCGAAAGCGCGTCGCCGTTCCTCTCGATATAGCCCTGCGAAAGGAAAGAGCCGTAGCTGTGCCCCACGAGGACTACGGGGAGCTTGTACTTCTTGACCGCATAATTATTGGTCAAAGCGATCATATCGGAGATGGTGTCGTTGTAACTATCCCCCTCTACGATGCCCCTCTTCTCGTACCCGCAGGTCTTGCCGTGACCGCGATGGTCTTCCGCAATAACGATGTATCCGTTCTTATTTAAAAATGACGCAAAGTCATCATATCTACCGCAATGTTCGCCCATGCCATGAGCGATTTGAACGACAGCCTTGGGCTCCGCCACATCGTTCCAGATGTAGCAATGGATATCCGTGCTGTCGAAACTGATCATGTTGAACTCTTCCATAGCAACCTCCTTTTGTGAAGTATTGTGCTGATGAAACACATATTTATTATACATAAATAATATGAATAAATCAAGCATATATTCTAAAAGTCCGGCAAAAATTTTTAAGGGACGCCAAGCGACTTTTTTCAGTAAAAAGGAGGTTTATAAAAATGACGAATATCGCCCTCGTAGGGGGAGGGACCGCGGGTCACATCATGCCCAACATAGCCCTCCTTCCAGAGCTAAAAAAACTCTTTGACTCCGTCATCTATATCGGCACGCCGGATTCGATGGAACAAAGGATATGTTTAACGCAAAATATCCCTTTTTATCCGACAAAAGCAACGAAGTTTTATCGAAGGAAGCCGTGGAAAAATCTGTCGCTTCCCGTCACTGTCATCCGCGGCGTAAAGCAAGCGAAACAAATACTCAAAGAGAAGGATATCTCCCTCGTATTCTCCAAGGGAGGCTACGCAGCCGTGCCCACCGTGCTCGCCGCACATATCCTCGGCATCCCGATATGTTGCCACGAGAGCGATTACACGATGGGGCTTGCAAACAGGCTGACCGCGCCCTTATCCGAGCGGGTATATACCGCTTTTCCGAATACTTACCGTAAAGCAGTAGTCCGCGCTACCCCCGTCAGAAAGGAGATCTTCGAGGGGAAAAGGCTGGAATTATTCGCCGATCAAAGCAAGAAAACGCTGCTCTTTATGGGCGGGAGCCTCGGCGCGCAGGCGATAAACGAAGCGCTCAGCGAAAACTACGCCGCCTTATCCAACAAGTATAATATTATCCACGTCACCGGAAAGGGCGGAATGCCCCTCCGCACCCCCACCTACCACGCCCTTCCCTATGCGGAAAACATACAAGATCTATTCCAAACGGCGGACCTCGTCGTATCGCGCGGGGGAGCCTCTACCCTCGGCGAACTGACCGCCCTCGGAAAGCGCGTCGTCGTCATCCCCCTCCCCAAAGGAGAGTCGCGCGGCGACCAAGAACAGAACGCCGCCTACTATCGCCGCCTGGGGCTGGTAAACGTGCTCCCGCAAAGCGCGCTCTCGGGGGATACCCTTGTCCGCGTCATCGACGATATAATATTGAAAGATGCGCCCGCGCCCGCATACGAGCGTGAAACGCCGAAGACGATAGCGGAAGAGCTATACGCCATCGCAAAAATGCGCAATTATCCCGCCCGAAAGTCGGCTGAACGGAGATAAAGGGCAGACGCCGATTTTCAGAAAAATTTTTCGCAAACCTCTTAATTTTGCGCCTTTTTACCTCTCCTCGGTCGAAAAAAGCGCGTTTTTTGAGCGCTTTTTTATAAAAAACTGCAAAATCGGTATTGACATAACGGTTTTTTATGGTAAAATTTAATAAGTGGCATTTTCCACAAAAAAATTGCAGCACTCGCTGTAAAATAAATTTTTAAGGAGATTTTTTATGAGAAAAGCATTTATCTGCCCGACCAAGTACGTTCAAGGCGAAGACGAGCTCCTCAACCTCGGCTATTTCGTTAAGACCTTCGGCAAAAAGGCCCTCTTGATCGCCGACCCGTTTGCATTGACCCTCGTCAAGGACAAGCTCGCGGCTACCGCCGAGAAGTATAAGATCGAGTTCGTTCCCGCAGGCGACATCTTCAAGGGCGAGTGCTCCCGCACCGTGGTTGCCAAGCTCCAGGAAGTTGCCAAGGAGAACAAGTGCGCCTGCACCATCGGTCTCGGCGGCGGTAAAGCTATCGATACCTCTAAGTGCGTTGCGGCGGGCAACCCCCTCATCATCTGCCCGACCATCGCGGCGACAGACGCTCCCACCAGCCACAGCGCGGTCCTCTACACCGACGACCACGAGTTTGACGATTACGCATATTTCCGTCAGAGCCCGTCCGTCGTCTTGATCGACCTCAACGTCATCGCGAACGCACCTTCCCGCTTCCTCGTATCGGGCATGGGCGACGCCCTCTCCACCTACTTCGAGGCGCGTGCGAACGTCAAGAGCGTTTCTAACGTCAACGCCGGTCTCCCCTGCGGCGCCAACCGCGCGAAGGGCACCCTGCTCGGCTACGGCACCCACACCGCTTTCGCCCTTGCGGAGCTGTGCTATAAGAACCTCATCAGCGACGGCTACAAGGCAAAGGTCGCTTGCGACAACCACGCCGTAACGCAGGCATTCGAGAAGATCGTCGAGACCAACATCCTTCTCTCGGGTCTCGGCTTTGAGTCGGGCGGTCTCGCCGCGGCTCACGCCATCCACGACGGTATCACCATCATCCACGAGATACACGCCAACAACTTCCACGGCGAAGTGGTCGCCTTCGGCACCATCTGCCAGCTCATCCTGGAGAACAGCCCCGAAGACGAGCTGTACGAAGTGCTCGACTTCTGCGACACCGTCGGCCTGCCCGTCACATTGAAGGACCTCATGACCAACAAGAAGACCGGCGAAGTGGCAAGGGAGTCCCTCACCGAGGAAGAGCTCATCGCCGTTGCGAAGAAGACCTGCATCCCCGAGGAGTCCATCCACAACATGCCCTTCCCCGTCACGGTGGATATGGTCGTTGCCGCCATCAAGACTGCGGATAAGATCGGTCGCGAGTACAAGGGTTACGACGACTGATAAGTCTATAAAACGTATTAGCCGAGAGCACATCTCGGCTAATATCATATAAAGGAGATTTTGAGTATGAAGAAAATAATGAACACCCCTGAAACTTTCGTGTACGATATGTGCCACGGCATCGCGATGGCGCATCCCGACCTGGAGTTTGTGGAGAAATTCAAGATCGTCAAGAAAAAGGATATCAACGACGATAAGGTCAGCCTCATCTCGGGCGGCGGTTCGGGTCACGAGCCGGCACACGCGGGCTTTGTCGGCAAGGGTATGCTGGACGCGGCTGTGTGCGGCGACGTCTTCGCCTCCCCCTCGCAAGTACAGGTGTACAACGCCATCAAGAAGTGCGCCACCGATAAGGGCGTGCTCCTCATCATCAAGAACTATTCGGGCGACTGCATGAACTTCAACA
>DFEQ01000079.1 GCA_002368735.1 Christensenella sp. UBA3798 | reverse complement strand
TCCGCTCGCGTTATCGTCAACGACAATATGCTTTCGCTCGCCATCGGTCGCGAAGGGCAAAACGCTCGTCTCGCCGCCAAACTTACCGAATGGAAGATAGACGTCAAGCCGTATTCCTCCATCCTGGACACCATCGACGGCAACCCGGAGGAATAATATGGCTCGTCAGCCCTCGGTCAGGATGTGCATAGCTTGCAGAGGTCTCTTTGATAAAAAGGAGCTCAAAAGGATCGTCAGGACTCCGCAGGGTGACGTACTCTTCGATGCGACGGGTAAAGCGGCGGGGAGAGGCGCATATATTTGCTCCGATCCCGAATGCTTGAAAAAGCTGGTAAAGAACCGTCTCTTGAATAAGTCCTTCAAGACGCCGGTCTCGCAGGAAGCCTACGACGCTCTCCTTTCCTCCTATGAGTCGAAATGAGAAAATAGCCGCCTATATCGGCTTTTCCGTCAAATCGGGGAAGATAGCATACGGCTACGAAAGCGTCCTAGCGTATAGAAAAAAGATTTATTTGGTACTTTGCGACAGCGATTTATCGCCTAATTCCTTAAAGAAGGTGGAGCGCTTCGTCGCGGAAAAAAGAATAAAAATGCGCGTGATCACAGGTCTCTCGGAGTATTTCGGAGGCAGACAGATAAAATGCGCAGGTTTCGCCGAGGAGCACCTTGCTCAGGCGATAGATAATGAACTCAATAACACAGTCGGAGGTAGTAACTGATGAGTGAAACGAATAAAGACGCCTTGGCGAATATTACCGCTTTGTTTGAACTTGACAAGGCAAAATTTCGCTCTTTGACGACTGAGGTCAGGGAGGCACGTCGTCGTGCGGAGGATCTCTTAGCCAAAATCACAGCCATGAAAGATGGCTTTATAGCGTCGGACCTTGCAAAGGAGGAGGCGGAATTGCTCGCTAAAGAAGCCGCAGCGCAGGAAGTGCCGGCGGTGGAACCCGAGCCCGTTGAGGAGGTCGCTCCCGTTGCGGAAGAGCCTGTTCCCGCAGTGGAAGAACCCGCCGTGGATGAGGTAGCCGAAGCACCCGCTGCTACGGAACCCGCGGCTGAGGAGGTCGCTCCCGCTCCCGTGGAAAAAGCACCCGAACCCGAAGTTCCCAAGAAGAACCCCTTGCGTCCCGACGTTCCGGAGCCCAAGAAGTTCAAGCCCATCGTCTATATCCCCGAAAGTGAGCGCGGAGGCGCCCAGCGTGGCTCTCGTCCTTCCTATGGACAGCGTCCTTTCGGCGCAAGAGACGGTTTCGGCGGTATCTCGGATAGGGATAAGCCCATGTTCGTTCCCCCGCAACCGCAAAAGGGCGGCAAAGGCAAGAAGCAACCCTACGATAAGGGTGGTCCCAATATTTACGATGATAAGAAGGGCGCAAGCAAGAAGTCCATTCTCCGTCGCGAGCTTGAAAACGGCAAGGAAATAGACGACAGCGAGATCGCCAGAAGGTTCAAGAGCAAGAAATATCAAAAGCAAGCTCCCGTCGTGACGCAGACCATCATCGAAAAGGCAGTCATCACGGTGGATCCTGTGCCTATCAAAGTGCTTTCCGAAAAAATCGGTAAGCCTATCGCCGAGATCATCAAGATGCTCCTGATGGAAGGCGTGATGAAGACCATCAACGATTCCATCGACTTCTCGATGGCGGAGCTCATCGCGGCAAATTACGGCATCGAGCTGGAGCTCAAGGCGGATAAGTCCGCAGAGGAAAAGCTCGAGGAGATCATCACCGAGGATACCGATGAGGATAATACCGTCCCGCGCGCACCGATCGTCACGATCATGGGTCACGTCGACCACGGTAAAACCTCTCTCCTCGACTATATCCGTAATTCTCACGTCGCAGAGAAAGAAGCAGGCGGTATTACTCAGCATATCGGTGCTTATACGATCGAGAAAAACGGTCAGATGATCACCTTCATCGATACCCCGGGGCACGAAGCCTTTACTGCGATGCGTGCTCGCGGTGCAATGATCACAGATATCGCCATCATCGTCGTTGCGGCGGATGACGGTATCATGCCGCAGACCATCGAGGCGATCAACCATGCCAAAGCGGCGGGCGTGCCCATCGTGATCGCGATCAACAAGATCGATAAGTACGGCGCGGATATCGAGCGTATCAAGCGTGAACTCGCCAAATACGAAGTATTTGTCGTTGGTTATGGCGGCGACGTCGAAGTCTGCCCCGTGTCCGCAAAGACCGGTCAGGGCGTCGAAGAGCTCCTCGACTATATCAACGTCTTTGTAAATGCAGAGCTCTTGCCGACTTGTAATCCCGGCAAGCCCGCGCGCGGCACCGTCATCGAGGCGAAACTCGACAAGGCGGGTCCCGTCGCGACTATTCTCGTGCAGAATGGTACCCTGCGTGTCGGTGATCTCATGGTCGCAGGCTCCGCGTGCGGTAAGGTCAAGTCGATGATGAATGATAAGGGCAAGCTCGTAAAGACGGCAGGTCCGTCTATGCCTGTATCCGTGCTCGGCTTCGACGAGGCGCCCTCTGCTGGTGATAAGATGATCGTTCTCACCGATGAAAAGCTCGCGAGAAAAATCGCAGAAGAGAGAAAGATCAAGGCAAAGGTCGAGGAAGACAACGCAAGCAAGCCCAATCTCGAGGATATCTTTGCGCAGATCAATGAAGGAAAGCTTAAAGAGCTCAACCTCATCGTCAAGGCTGACGTGCAGGGATCCGTCGAGGCTCTCGTGCAGGAAGTCACCAAGCTCAGCAATGACGAAGTCAAGGTCAAGGTCATTCATAAGGGCGTCGGTGCGATCAATGAGTCCGACGTCGTGCTTGCCAGCACATCCAATGCGATCATCATCGGCTTTAACGTGCGTCCCGATGCAAACTCCAAGGCAGCTGCCGCTAAACACGGTGTTGACATCAGGAACTATAGGATCATCTACGACGTACTCAACGACATTTCTCTCGCGCTCAAGGGTATGCTCGCTCCCAAGTTTAGGGAGACGGTGCTCGGCAGGGCGGAGGTCAGAGAGATCTTTAAGATCAGCGGCGTAGGCGTGATCGCAGGCTGTAAGGTCATGGACGGTAAGATCCAGAGGAATGCCGACGTGAGACTTCTCCGTGATAACGTGGTCATTACCGAGAATAAGATCTCCTCTTTGAAGCGTATGAAGGACGATGTTAAGGAAGTTTTGACAGGCTTTGAGTGCGGCGTCGGTATCGAGAACTACAACGATATCAAGGTCGGCGACGT
>DFEQ01000077.1 GCA_002368735.1 Christensenella sp. UBA3798 | reverse complement strand
GTTGAGGCGCTGAAAGATCTTGTTAAGAACAACCCTTTGAGGATACAAATGTCAATGTACGGCGGATTTGAACAAGTCGGATCGCTCGGAACAAGCCTGCCGCGAAACGACCGTCAAACGACGACAACTGCCGGAGATATCGTGCTTTATTCGGGGAATCAAATCGTTGTGTTCTACGGTTCTAACACATGGGCATACACGCGCCTCGGACACATTGCCGATAAAAACGCAACGAAAATGACAGAGTTGCTTGGCAACGGTAATGTAACGATAGAGATTTTAATGAAATAAAAATCAGTTGATCCCTGATTTTTTGAATATAACACTAAGCAGGTCACCTCTTTATTATATCATATATGCTTGACAGGTCAAGTATTGGCGGAAGAAATGGGTTTTGTTTCCACATTCCTAATTAAAAGGCGATATGTGGCTATGCCACGCGATATACGGCTTGCGCCGTGCGATATGCCGCGAGTACCCCGAAGAATTTAAAAGCCTTCGGGGGTCCCAACGCGGCGCGATATATCCTTGCTTCGCGCGAATGAGGCGTGATTCGCGATCACGCATTCCGCTCTTGTGCTATCGGGCGGGGTGTGGTATACTGTGAGTGGCGAAAAGCCGCTATGAGGAGAACGCTATGTGCTTTTTTGAGAAAAACGACCTACTGATGTGGGTCAATATCGATGGATACAACGGACGCCTGCTGCTCCGCCTGCAACTGGACGGAGAGGGACGGGACTATAACGACTATTTCACCATCGAGCAACCGGTGGGCGGCGGCAAGGGCACCGACGTGCTGTTCGTGATCCCCTTCAAGACGATACGCGACCTATACTATATGAAGTCGAATTCGGGCGGCCCCTACAAGCTCTGCTTCGACGTCGCCGACGGCGACCCCCGACTGCAAAACATCCTCGTGGAAAAGCATTGCTTCAGCTACTTCGACTTCCGCAAGATGGAAAAACTGTATCGAAAATACAAAACGCGCTACGATAAGTAGCGCCGCAAAAAAAGGAGCGCCCCGCGTGGACGCTCCTTTTTTCCGGTCCTTTTGCAAATCAACTCTTGATAAACTCGATATCGCGGATGTAGATATTGTCCTCCGCGCCGCCTGCCGAATAGTCTACGATATTGAAGGCGATCTTCGCCATCGCGCTGCCGTCAAAGGACGCCCCGTTCCTCTTGAAGGAGGAGAGGGGGATCTCCACGTAGCCTGCAGACTTATAGTAGAGAGCATAGGAGTAGGAGGCGCTTCCCGCTTCGTTCTGCAGCTGGATCATCACGTAGTCGCCCGCAAACTCGGTAAAGTCGGCGTAGAAGCGCAGCGCGTCGTATCCGACGTTCGCGCCGTTATCGTAGCGAAGGATGCAGTACGACCACGAATCCTTATCCTTCTCGCGGACGTTGACTCTGAGACCCTTGTCGCTGCGAGAGGCGGTCAGGCAGGGTTTGACGTTCAAGCGAGAAGAGAAGGCA
The DNA here is from genome assembly GCA_002368735.1 of Christensenella sp. UBA3798. Classification (GTDB taxonomy): domain Bacteria; phylum Bacillota; class Clostridia; order Christensenellales; family CAG-1252; genus CAG-1252. The sequence continues at coordinate 5,774 of DFEQ01000077.1, read as the reverse complement.
TTGAAGCTCGCGTCGTCCGCAAAGTCCATCTCCGCGACGACGTAGCGATCGAGGGTGGAGAGGATCATCCCGCTCCCCGTCGCGACGGTCTCGCCGAGCTCGTTTCTCGCGACGACCTTCACGTAATAGGTCACGTCCTCCGTAAGGAGAGCGGGATCGAAGGTGATCTGCGCTTGGCGAGTGACCTTATCCAGGACGGGAGAAGTATAGTTCACGTTATCCTTCGACACGATCACGCGATACTCGTCGGCAAAGCCCGCGCGGGTATATTTCACGGTGGCAGTGTGCCCGTCGTCCCTCGCTTCGCGGAGGGTGAATGCGCGAGGCGCCGTCCGCGTCGCCCGAGAGAACTTGACCCCGAGCACGGTGATGGTCGCGGCGCCCTCTGCGGTGAGGGTCACCTCCACCTGTCTGACTGCCTGAAAGTCCTTATCGCCGTCCACGAGGTTGCCCGCGCAGACCATATCCGTCGTGCTCACGGTGAAAGTCCTCTTCCCCGAGAAATCGTCCGTGATTGTGTACGACCAGATCTCGTACGATCCTTCCACGACGCGGAACGCCACTTTCGCGCCCGAATTCGTGCCGACGAGGGTGATCGTGAGGTCGAGATCGGGCTCTCGATAGGCGATCGCGCCGAGCTTGGTGAGGATCAAGGAGCCAAAGCCCTTGCCGTCATTCGCCTTGGTGATCGCGAGGCCGGTCTCCCCCTGCTCTTCGACGACGGCGTAGCTCATCTCGGAGCCGTCCGCGTGGAGCGTATATCTCTTGCCCTCCGTGGGATCGCCGCGATAGTCGAGAAGATCGATATCCAGCCCGTGATCGTCGGTGCGGAAGGGGCTCATCAGGAAGCCGTCCTTATTGTAGATATTTAAGTAGGGGCTCTTGGAGAAGCCGTACTTGATATAGACGGGGGAGGAGACCTTGTCCGACGTCACGACGATCCTGCCATTCTCTATACTCGCCGTCGCGTCGAAGTACTTCCCGTCTGCGCCCGCGAGCATAAAGCCGCGAATGGATTCTCCCGCCTTGACGTACAGTCCGTCGCCGTTATCCACCGTGATGACCACTCTGTCGCCCTCTGTAACGTGCGACCTGTAGGTGGGGCCCTGCGGCAGATAGTCCGCGCCGTAGAGAGTGGAGAGGATGGACTTGGTGATCCTCTCCGCAATATAGCGCTTCTGCTTGGGGTGGATATAGCCCGGATCGCCGCCGTCGCAGGTCGCGATGAGATAGGCGTTGTCGTCCTTCTCGCAGGCGAGCAGCTGCGACTCTCTGACGAAGGAGAAGTCGTAACTATTGCCGCTGTCCCCATTAAAGACGGGGAGCTGCACGACGTAGAAGGGGAGCGTTTCATTGTGAAAGAGCTCGCGCCAATTCGCAAAGAGATCGCCGAGCAAGCCCTCGTAGTCGCAGCCTTTCGCGGAATTATTACATCCCTGATACCAGATCACGCCTTTGAGCTCCATGTGACGGAGGGGGTAGATCATCGCGTTATAGTTGATATTCTTCGTGCTGACCGAGCCGTCGTAGTATTCGCTGCTGAGCCAGTTCGCGATATTCGTGTCTCCCTCTGCGGACTGGATGATCCCGATGGGGACCCCCGACTCCTCGAGCGCGGCGGTGAGCATCGAGCCTGTCATGAACCCGATCGCCGAATAGTCCTTATAAGCGTTATTTCCGCGGCTGATTGCCGCCCATTTGCCCTCCTTCACGCTCTCCATCGGGGTCGTGGACTTCCTGATCTTCATCGAGTAGAAGCGCATATCGCCGCTTATCGCATTGTCCACGTCCGCAGTTTCGTCATAGTCGGAGTCGCGGAGCTTCCACCACATATTGGACTGTCCGCTCGCGAGATAGACGTCGCCGATAAGTACGTCATTGATGACGAGCGACTCGTTCGCCAGCAGCTTGAGGGTGATGTCGGCGGGCTGCTTGCTCGCTTCCCTCGCGGGGAAAGCGAAGGAATACTCGCCGCTATCGTTTGCGACGGTATACTCTGTGCTGCCGTAGAAATCTATCGCGACGAGGACGTTTGGCTGCGCCTTGCCCTTGATGACGATATCCTTGCCACGCTGAATGACCATGTGCGACTTGAAGGGCTCCGCCACAGAGAGCGCGGCGGCGGAGATATTCGCCTTGCCCGTGCCCGAGATGGTCGTGAAGGATATGGAGCGATAGCTGTCCGTCGTCGCACCGACGATCTCAAGGGTGTATTTCGTGGAATACGCCAGGTTGGCGGCAAGCTCATAATGGGTGCCCGCCACCCTTCCCGACCGGACGCTCGCGCCCGCTTCGTCCTTCAACGTCACGAGGTAAGCGTCGTCGCCGTCGGCGCTCGTCCAGTCAAAGATGGGGTTCAACACCACCTTATCCTCCACCTGTCCATGAATGGTGATATCGTTGTTTGACATGATGACACCCCACTTTGCGTGCAGCGTAACGGCGCCGTCCGCGAATAATTCCTTTAAGTTTTTCGCGCTGTATTGCTTTTGATAGTCCTCGTCAAAGCACCACCGCGCGAACTTGTATCCCTGTCTAACGGGCGTGGGCAAAGCCAAAAGCTCCACCGCCGTGTACCCCACGACCATATCCGAGAGAGCCGCGCCCCCCGCCACGTCGAAGGAAAGGACGAGGGTCAGCTCTTCCCACTTGGCATAGAGGGTGACGTCCCCCGACGCGAGCCTTGCCTTTACGCCGTCAGCCGTCGCCTGCGTTTGATAATTCTCCTCAAAATACCACCCCTTAAAGAGGTAGCCTTCGCGCGTCGTGGCAGGCAGGACGTAGTCCTCTCCCTCAACGAGCGCGCCGCCCGTAACGGCGCTACCCCCCTTGGAGTCATATTCTATCGTAAAATTCGCCTTCTCCCACTTGGCGTAGATCGTCAGGGTGCCATCCGCCATCCTCTGCTTTATCGCGTCCGGCGTCGCTTCGGTCTGATAGCTCTCGTCCAGGTACCAGCCTTTGAAGACGTACTCCGCCTTGGTGGGGGTGGGCACGGTGAAGGCTTTGTCGCCGTCAACGATGATATCCGCGATCGCGTCGCCTCCCTTGACGTCAAACTTGACGGTCAACGTCTCGGGGACTTCCTCCGAGTCGCCGCACGCAAAGAGCGCTATCGTCAACACCCCGACAAGCGCGAGTATCGTCATAATGATGAGAAGTTTTCTTTTCATAATTTCACCTCATTCCACCTTTCGCGCGGGTCAGCGCGCTCCGCGCCCGCCGCAAGACCCCTTCCGCGCGAGCACTTAACTATTATACACTTTCCTAACTGTTATTTCAAGAGCGCATCAGCGATGCGCCCCAATATCGAAATATGAAAAACTATCTCGCGGTCAACCAAAGCCCCGAAGGTATCTTCTGCCGTTTCAGTCGGGCAACCATTTTGGATACGTCCGCTTCGCTGACGCTGAAATGCGCGGCGACTTCGCGCTGTGTGACGAGTTCGCCCCTTTTTGCGTATTCTCTTGCCACCCATTCCGCAAAGAAAGGTTGCCACTCCAACACGGGAAGCAAGGTGTCGTCAAAGAGAGCGATCTCGCTTATTGCCATGCGAGTCAGTAGCGCGGCGTATTTTGTTTTTGCTCGTTCCTGGGTTTTACAGTAAACTTCATTGACCTTCATCAAAAATGGCCAAACGAGCCGAAAATCACATTCCTGCAAAAAGCGATACTCTTTGGCTGTTTTCCGATTAAAAAAGGGCTGTTTTTTCAAAACGATGAGCTTGTTTCGGTCAAGTTCAAGAATGCGAAGAATAGCGTTTCCGAACAACCTCTCCGACAGGAGCGGCCTTTCCTTGGCAGATGCTTTGCGATAAATGGCGTTGCACTCTGCGACGATTTTTCTTACTGCCATGTTTATCGCTTTTTCATCGGTTGTCCTGTCAGTGGTCATCGGCACCCCTCCCGACCTCTATTATACAAAGCCGAAAGAGCGCTGTCAATCTCACATGGCGCCTCCTTTTTGTCAATAAAGGTATTATTCAAAAAAATTACACCCAAAGGGTGTATTTGTTCATTCCCACTCAAAAAAGGTTAAGTTTGTTACACCCCTCCGACAGTAAAGAGTAGAGAGGTGTGACCGAAGCCTCCTGCGCGCTTGTTGACAAAGAAGCTCGGAGCACCGCACTAAAACCGGAACGAACTTTCGAGGCGACCTCGAAAGAATTTTTTTTAAAGGAGGAAAAACAGATGTTTTTCGACCGTTCTTTTAACAGGCAACCCCAAGACCAACACGACAACGACTTCCGCCCCCACTCGGAAGGACTCTTTTTACAAGGAGGAAACACTATGGGAACTTTTGACCAATGCGACGCCCTCGTCGAACTTTTGAAGCGGCACATGCCCGAGACCGTCTACCTTATCAAGAACCACCCGCGCTACGAGGAAGTGACAGAGACCATCCGCGAGATCTCGGACTTCTTCCGCGAGAACGACGAAAACGCAGAGATCACCGTTGCCCCCGACGAACTCGTCGGCACGATGCTCGCCGTGGACGTCAAGACCTACCTCTTGTGCACAACGGAGACCAAGGCACTCGCCCGCTTCCTTGCCAAAGCGGACAGCTTGGACGTCGTCCCCTTAACGGACGGGCGGGTGCAGCTCATCCTCGGCTTCGATAAGGCATACAAGCCCTACGAGGGACAGTGAGGTGCGCTATGGAAGAAGTGTTTTTCGCAACGCCGCACGCTCTGGCGCGCGCAAAAGAACGCAGAGGCTACAACGCAAAAAGGGCGCTCTCTTGGATCAAAAAGGCCCTTGAGCGGGGACGGGACTACACCTTTTACACCTCGCGAGAGCGAGCCTACCTTCGCGAAGAAGGCAAAGGTACCTGCTTCGCCCTCGCCTACGACGGCTACTGCTTTATCTTAGACGCGCGAGGAGCGTGCGTGACATTGTACGAACTGCCCCGCGACTTCGGCAAGAAAAAGCTCTACGTCGGGAAAACCGCGATCCGCGACGACAAGAAATACGCAAATCATTATCAAAAGGAGGAGAATTATGAAAGATTCGTGGCTTGACTTTCAAAACGACTTTGCAGATTCGCTCGACCCCATGCACCTCAATGACGAGCTGTTCGGAGACGGCGACGGCTATACCGACTTCGGCGAAATGATGACGGCGGAGGACGACGAAGGATGCTCTGGCGACTTCCCCGACAACTAAACGTCCTTTCGGGGAGGAAAGCCATGGTGTATCGTCTTAACGCTCTCGGTTCTTATCCCCTGTAATGTCTCGCTTCAACGAGATACATCATGCTTGCGTAGCAAGTACATAATGTCGCCAAGGGCGATACATCATGTTTTGCGAACGTACCACCGCAAAACGGTGGCATGATGCGCATCCCCGGGGATGCATTATGTATATTTTGCTCTCGAGTTCGCAAAATACATAAAAATTGCTCGGCAAGAACCGAGCAATTTTTGGTGGAGATAAGGGGATTCTCCTCTCGTATGGCTCAAAGCAAAACGTTTTTATAAAGGATATGCTTTTCGCCATACGTCGGGCGCTATGCCTTCGGCTACGCGGACCTTCGCTTCGCTACGGTACAGTCGCTAAAATCGTGCCAAGTCAAGGCACGATTTCTTTCTCGAATATTTCGCCATAATACGAAATGGGTTTTGCTTTATATGGCGAAATATCCTTCGGTCATCGCGGAAAACGCCGCACTGTGGCGTTTTCTATCCGCTCTCGTTATTATTTGCGCGTAAATCAATGTATAAGCACAAAAGCATTTGCGCAAATAATAACCGCTCTCGGTTCTCATCCCCTGTT
>DFEQ01000075.1 GCA_002368735.1 Christensenella sp. UBA3798 | reverse complement strand
CGCCGAGCACGTTGCCCGCGCCGCGTATCTCGAGGTCCATCATGGCGAGGCGATAACCGCTGCCGAGGTCTCCGTTTTCCACGAGAGCGCGCAGGCGCTTCTCGGCGTCACCCGTCAAAAGGGTGCCTGCGGGATAGGTGAAATAGGCGTAAGCAAGGCGGGCGCTTCTCCCTACGCGTCCCTTGAGTTGGTACATTTGCGCCAGCCCGAGTTTGTCCGCTTCGATGACGAAGAGGGTGTTCGCGTCGGGGATATCGATGCCGTTCTCAATGATGGTCGTGCATATCAAAATGTCGGCTTGACGAAGGTAGAATTTGCGGATGTTTTCCTCCAAGACGGCGGGGGACATCCTGCCGTGCCCCACCACGATCTCCGCCTGCGGAAAGAGCTCCTTGACCGCGCCCGAAAAGGCGTCCAGCCGCGCGATGTTATTATAGAGGATAAAGACCTGCCCGCCCCGCTCCAGCTCGGCGCCCACCGCCTCTTTGAGGGCGGCGACCGAGTATTCCGCAACCACGGTGCGCACGGGCTTGCGCCCTTTTGGCGGGGTGTCTATCACGCTGATGTCGCGGATGCCCGAGAGCGCCATGTGCAGGGTGCGAGGGATGGGGGTAGCGGACATCGAGAGCACGTTGATGCTGGTGCGGAGCGCCTTTATCTTTTCCTTATGCTCCACGCCGAAGCGCTGCTCCTCGTCCAAAACGAGCAGTCCGATGTCGGCAAAGTCCACGTCCTTCCCCAGCAAGCGGTGAGTGCCCACCACGACGCCTATCACGCCGTTCTTGAGCCCTTTCAATATCTCTTTCGTTTCCTTTTGGGTGCAAAAGCGCGTCAAACAAGCGCACTTGACGCCAAAGGGCGCAAAGCGCTCGGATACCGTGCGATAATGTTGTTCGGCAAGGATGGTGGTGGGCGCGAGGAAGGCGACCTGCTTGCCCGCGAGCACGGTGCGGAAAGCGGCGCGAAGCGCCACCTCGGTCTTGCCGTAGCCCACGTCGCCGCACAGCAAGCGGTCCATGACCTTGCCCTTCTCCATATCCTCGCGAACGTCTTCTATAGCGGCGGCTTGCCCCTCGGTCTCCTCATAGGGAAAGGCGTCCTCGAAGGCGCGCATCATCTCGCCCCCTTCGGGATATTTGTAGCCGCGGCTCTTCTCGCGCTTGGCGTAAAGGTCCACGAGGTCGAGCGCCATCTTGCGGATGGACTTCTTCGCCTTCGCCTTCTCCTTTTGGAATTCTTCCTTATTGGGGTCGGATAGTTCGGGCTCGGTTTCCGAGCCGCTATACAGGGTCACCATATCCATCTGTGCGACGGGGAGATATATCTTATTCTGTCCCGCGTACTGGATGGCGAGGTAGTCGCCCTCGCCCGCATAATTCTTGATATGAGTGAGCCCGAGACACCTGCCGATGCCGAATTCGTCGTGCACGATATAGTCGCCTATCTTAGGGGCTATCAAGGGACGCGTAGGGACTTTTAAGGCAGAGGACGGAGCGAGGATATCGCCGCTTCCGACATAGGTCACCCCCTCGCTTCGCGAGATAAAACCGTGGCGAAGTTTATGGGGCACGCAGGTGACTTCGCTCGCTTTATCGCCCAGCATCCGCATAAGGACGGCGGCGCGTTCCTCGTCCTGCGTGAATACCACCACGCGACGGCGCTCGCGGAGTTCGTCCTCCAAAAAGCCCACGAAAAGGTTGGTGTTCTTGATATAATTGGGCAGCGACGCGGAGTTCAGATAGAAGGCGCCCTCCCTGCCCGATATCTTCTCGGTGAAAGAGGAAAGCCCCAGCTGCGGCATCGAGGAGAGCGCGGTCATGATCTCCCTCTCCCCCGCGATGGCGTCGCGATGCGCCGCGAGCACCTCGCCGTCAGAAGCCAGGCGGGTCACCCTGCCGTAATGCTCCACGAGGAAGCGCGAGAATCCCTCGAATATCTTTTTCGGCTCGTCCACCGCGACCGAGAAGCCCTCCAAATAGGCAAAGACGGTGCTGAGCTTCTCCTTCACGAAGGGGATAAGGTAGGTCAGCGAAGGGTCGGACGGGTTCGCCGCGGCACGGAAAGATACGTCCGAGAGGATCTCGTCGGTGCGCACCTGCGCCGCGCGGTTTTGCAGTTTGCGCGCGCTGTCTATCCGCTTGAAGGCTTCGCGGATATCCCCCTCGGTCAGAAGGAGTTCGCTCGCGGGGGCGATGACCACCTCCTCCACCCTGCCCTTCACGCCGAGGAAGTCGGGGGCGTAGACTTTGATGCTCTCCACTTCGTCGTATAAAAAGTCGATTTTTATAGGATCATCCGCATTTATCGGGAAAACGGATAAGGAATCGCCCGCCAGTCGGAACTCCCCCTTTTTGGGGGCGATAGAGGCGCGCTCGTAGCCCGCGTAGATCAAGCGCCGCAGCACTTCCTCCACGTTTACCGTAGCACCCACCGTAAGGTGCACCGTCGCTTTGTCCAGGTCCTCGGGGCGCGGCGAATAGCCGAATACCGCCTCCACCGTGGTGACGAGCACCTTGGCTTCGCCCGCACGAACGCGCATAAGCGCCGCGATGCGCGCCTGTGAGAGGGCTCCCGAGCGCCTGCCGATCAGCACGTCGCCCTTGGGCGGAAGGTACGCCGCGGGAGTGCCGTAAGAATCGATCTCCTCCGTCACTTCAAGGGCGCGTTGCTCGCTATCCGCGATGTATAAGAGGGGTGTGGGGGATGCCGCCGCAAGGTGCGCCTTTTGGGGGTCGGATATGCCAAAAACCAGCGATTTTTTATCGCCGGCAAGCGTTTCGTAGATCTCTTTATATATTTCAAAGCCTTGTAAATAAAGCTCGTTCATCGTAGCGCAGGCGCGCTTCAGGCGTTCTCGTTGACCTCTCTCTGAAACGCCGCGAAATCACCCGCCGCGAGGTACTTCGCGATGGCGTTCGCCGCCTTCTCCGCCGCTTTCGAGAGCCTCTCGGAAGCCTCTTTCCCCGCCTTTCTCAAAACGTAGGAGGCGAGGTCCTCTTCGGGATGTGGTCTGCCGATACCCACGCGGAGGCGGGGGAGTTCGCCGCAGAGAGCGGTGACGTTACGCATCCCGTTATGCGTGCCCGCGCTCCCCTTCTCGCGCAGTCTCGTCTGCCCGAGCGGAAGGTCGATGTCGTCATAGACGATCAAGGTCTCCTCCGTGGCGGGCTTGTACTTGGCGATCGCGGACTTTACCGCTTCGCCCGAAAGGTTCATATAGGTCGTCGGCTTCAAAATGCGGATCTTCTTCCCCGAGATATTCCCCTCCGCTTCAAAGGCGCGGATCGAGGCGTTCTCGCGGAAAGTGAGACCAAAGAGCTCGGCGAGCTTGTCCGCCACCGAGAATCCCACGTTGTGATAGGTCCCGTCGTACTTTTCTCCGACGTTTCCGAGTCCTACGACCAGTAACATACTTCTCCTCTCGCCTAAAAAAGGCGCTTATTTCTTGCTTTTTTCCTCCGCGCGCACCCGCCCGATAACGAATCGCCCCGCAGGGATATCCTCCGTCACGGTGGTCGCCGCGGCAATGTAGGCGTCGTCCCCCACCGTCAGAGGTGCGACGAGGTTCGTGTTCGCGCCGATAAACACCCGTTTGCCGACGGTGGTCGCGTGCTTCGTTTTCCCGTCGTAATTGGCAAAGACGGTGCCGCAACCGACGTTTGTCTTCTCCCCCACCGTGGCGTCGCCGACGTAGGCAAGGTGTGCGGCTTTGACGCCCGCGCCGAGGGTGCTTTTCTTCACTTCGACAAAGTCGCCGATGCGACAGCCCTCGCCGATAACGCTGCTTTCTCGGATATAGGCGAAGGGACCTATTGTCGCGCCCGCCCCGACCGTGCTGTCCTTGACGACGGCGTGACGGATGGTGGCTCCCCGTCCGATCCGGGACGAATATATCTCGGAAAAGCTGCCTATCCGCGCGCCGCTTTGGATGACGCTGCCCTCTATTAGTGCAAAGGGCTCGACGACGGCGCCGCTCTCCACTAAGCTCATTGCGTCTATCCGAACGCTGTCCATATCGGGGATAATTGCCCCGTTTTGCACGGATATTTCAGCAATTCTGTGGTACAATTCTCTCTCCGCGCGGAAGGCGTCCGACGCGCTCTCCACCCGCCTTGCGACGGGGGCGCTTGCCCGCCTTTTGGGGCGAAAGCCCTCTTTATACGCCGCGCTTCCCACCAAGAAGCCATCCCCTATCTCCAAGCCCGAAACGCCGCGGCGCTCGCACTCTTTGACGAGGTCATAGAGGTATTCCGCCGTCACGAGAGGGGTGCTACCCGTGAGAAGTGCGAACCAGTCCGTTTCGGTTGGCGTCGCCTCTTCAAGCGAACCTATCACGCGATAGGGGATATCCCCCGCCCCGCGGATCAGCCATTCCGCCGCAGTGAGTCCTGCGAGAAGGAGGTCGTCGTCACGTTTTACTATATACAGAAAGAGCGTTTTCATAGTTATACACTATGCCGCCGCCCTCTCTCGTATTCTAACCTTTGTAGCTGTCCTTGAGCCCGACGATCAGGTTGTATTCGCCCTTCTTATTCTTCATATAGTAGCCGAGGCGCATGAATTGGAATCTGTCGTACGCCGCCGCATCCTTGAGGAAAGGCTCCGCCTTGCCGTGGTAGACCACCTTGGTCACGGGGTTCAGCCTCTCGCCGAAGTCCCTGCCGTCCTCCACCTCGTCAAGGAGATAGTCGTAGTCGTTGATAGTGACGTCCATGGCGTCCGAAGGCGCCCAGTGCAAGACGCCCTTGACCTTCATGCCGGCGTTGGCGCCGCCCGACATACTGTCCTCGATATACTCGCAGTTGACCTGTGTCACGTTGCCTTCCGCATCGGTTTCGTGCGAAAGATACTTCACGATATACGCGCCCTTTAAGCGCACCATGCCGTCCGGCTTCAAGCGATAATACTTGGGCGGGGGGTCAAGGGAGAAGTCGCTCCTCTCGATATAGATCTCGGGGGTCAGGGTGACTTCGTGCGCGCCCGCGTCCTCCCTCGTGGGATTATTATCCACCGACACGGTGACGGGCTCAGCAAGGTTCACGATGCGCACGAGGAGGGGCTCTTTGACCACCATCGCGCGGGTGGCGTTGGCGTTGAGGTTCTCCCTGACGCAATGCTCGAGGAGCGCCGATTCCACCATCGAATTGCTCTTCGCCACGCCGATACGGTCGCAGAAGTCGAGGAGCGCCTCGGGCGGGTAGCCCCTCTCGCGCATTCCCGACAACGTGGGCATACGCGGGTCGTCCCAGCCCTCCACCACACCGGTATCCACGAGGCGCTTCAAGTAGCGCTTGCTCATAATGGTGCGGGTGAGCCCCAGACGGGCAAACTCGATCTGACGGGGATTATCCCCAAAGCCGCAGTTATACTTGACCCAATCGTAGAGGGGTCTGTGATCCTCGAATTCCAACGTGCAGATGGAGTGCGTGATGCCCTCGATGCAGTCGCTGA
>DFEQ01000052.1:19875-24282 GCA_002368735.1 Christensenella sp. UBA3798 | reverse complement strand
CAATAAGGGCGCGACGCGTTAAGAAAAGAGCACAGTGCGCTCTTTTTAGCCCAAGCGCGTGAAGGGGCTATGCTCCGAGCGCTCGACCCCGTGGGGGTTCGAGTCCCGTGTTATAAGAAGTAAAAAACGACTCTCGGCTTGCACCGAGAGTTCGTTTTATTGTCATATGGTGGAGACTGCGCAAACTAAATCGAATTCTATCTTTTTTCGATTAAATTTATTTGATTAAAGACCCAATAATAGGGATAAAAATCGTAGCTGCTAACGATAATAAAGCAATAATTAGCATAATGATATTGAACCTTTTGGCTTTTCGCAATTCTTCTTTTTGTTCGGCGTTAATTTGTTTTAAAAGGTCCAGTTCTCCATCGATTGCGTTCATTGTTTTTTCTATGCCTTCTACTATATTTGAAAAATCCTTATTGAAATTATTCATTTTCTCTTTTCCCTATGTTTTTAATAACATACTGAATCAATTAAACATAAAGTGCTATTTTATTGTCCTTATCGAAAAAGCTTGGATTGTGTAATAGAAGATCATACCCATAATCATAAGCGGGGGCTGGAAACAGATTGTCTTGAGTGAGTAAATGCCCTTGCCCAATCCACTGCGCTGCCCGATCAATACGTATTTTTATGATCCCTATAACACTATTTGCCATATCGTAAAGGGATAGATCCCCTTCGTGAGGTCTTTTACAAACAACAAGTCCATGTTGTGCATGGGGGCGCAAAAAAATGGATGGCAACGCTTGTCGTAAATCAATCTTATAATAATCACTAGAAAAAAAGATACCATTATTAATGCGTTTCATTTTCCCTGGGACAGCAATAAGAAGTATATACTGATAAATGCTTTCCGGGTCAAAGTTATCTTTTAGTACAATATTGCCAAGAGGTATAGATCGTTCTCTATAATGGTAATAAACATCAACTTGCTTTAATTCTTCTACTTGGTTAAGTCCCATCCACAATGCAACCCAATGATTGTCAACGATATCAATAAATCTGGTCTTAACACCATAATGTTGTAACACGCTTTCGATGATTAGCGATGCACTTGTATCGTCAAATTCTTCAATCTTCATGCCTCGAGGAAAGTTGACATCTATTTTTATTTTCTCAATTATTTCCTTTAAGTGTTTAAGGCGCGACGAATTTGTCCCTTCTCGAAATATAGATGGCATTAAGCTTTTATGAAGACGGCGTTCGCCCCTGTAGTAAACATCTCCATATGAGCGATTAACGAATTTAGCATATCCTATAAGCTGGTTAAGTGCATGCATTGTTTCAACTTCATATATTGGAACCTTCCATCCACAGTTAAACTCATATAATCCGCAAAAAGCAGTATCGGATACAGATAGTTTGCTATTCATGATTTGGATATCTGTAGAACTTATTGCGGATGGTTTTGTTGTATAATGCATTTTCTTAGTAGTGGTATTAGTTTTTTTTGTGATGGATTTAGATGTTTTTGATGTTTTTTCTTTTTCCATTTTGTATCTCCTTTCTAAAGCAGTATCATTTTTTACAATTTGGACAAACAGGATTTGCTTTAAAAAGCGGGGGTGTTTCTTTCCACGTATGTCCGCACAAGGCGCATCTGTACTCGCTTTTCAGCTGGATGCCATTGTAGCAAAGAACTTCAATGGTTTGAGTCATTTCTGCAACTTTGGCTTTGTATTTCTGCTCTTTTTTTGACAAGTCAGTTTTTATGATGCTTGGCTTTTGACCTATGTTTCTGTTCGTAAATTTATTGCCTGTTTTTTTCTTTCGTGGAGGAGCGGGGACTGATCGTGGATCAATCAACCCGCTTACAATTAATCTTCCAGAAGCTTCAGATGGCTCGCTAACAAATGCATCACTCCACATTCGGACAATATTATACTTAGTCGTGAATTGAAGACCTTTTAATATCCTTGAAATCTTATACATTTCAGTGCTTTCCACGAATAGTTCTTCTTCTGAAATAGTAAGATCGTTATCTAACGTAATCAATTCTCTTTGAGTTTTACTTTCAATGCACAGCTGTTCGTATTTTTTAAACAACTTGGGACAATTTAGTTTTAACAGACTGGCAATGTTCTTGAAAACAAATTTGTTGACCATAGAAAAAGCAAAGTATGGTGTGATAGTTCCATCCAATGGATTCAAATATAAATGGTTTAAAGAGTCTATATCTACAATGCACCCGTGTATGGTTCCATAACCCCCCAAACTCTTTATGACTTTGGATACTTTTTTTTGAAACGAATCAAACCGCGACAAGAAAAGTTTTATTGATTTGGAATAAGAAACGAGATTGTCATAATAGTACTCAAGCGAATCGTTTTCTGCGTGTTTGATAGATCCCCCGTTGAGTATTAGCAAATTACCTGTAGGGTTAATCATCAAGAACATATAGACACCCTCTCTTTTTAACATATAAAGGTGTTGGAATTCTCGGTTAAGACTCACATTCCCTTCTCTAATACCTCGATAAAAGTTAATATAATCTTCTCGCGTTATCTCATAGATGCCATCTTTGTAGTCAGAGAACCAATCATAGTCCATATTGATAGAAAGATGCTTTATATTGACATTCTTCTGCTTGTAACCAATTTGGTTGTCGGCATAAATTCGCGTTTTACCATCGTCGAGATAATAGTTTCTATGGTTATGACCGCTTACAAAAACAAATCCGTTAGTCGGGGTGTCGAGCGCAGACCAATCTTTCATTGGCATATGAGTGAAAACAATAACATTTTTATCAAATAATGCTTTTGAAACCTTGATATAGAGCATTTCAAACTTGGCACTCTCTTTAATCTCGTTTTCTCTAGACAATACGCCGCGATAAATGCCTTGATTGGCATTGAAATCTTGGTTTAATCCTGAAAAGCCTGTTCCTCCGAATATTATCAATGATGCAGATCGCAACTTGTTTCTTAACTCTTCTGCTTCCATTAGTTGTAATTCTTGGAACGAGATTCTACTCGGAGAACAATAACCTTCGTAATAGTACAAGTCATTATGGACTAGATACATATCGTGCTCTGATAATAGTTCACGGTAGGTATCCTCTATATGATCCAGTTTTTCTCCGGCAAACGGCCATAACTCATGATTGCCCAGAGTGAAAAAAATATTCGAATGAGAAAAACTGTGTTCTTGTTTGTCACATTTGCTCAAAGAAGAAATGAAGGTTTTATATATTTCATAATCGCTTGAAATATCGCCGCCCAACAGTTTGATTCTTGTCTTGGGTGTATCATTTATGATCGTGCTTGATATTGATCGATTAATAAACTCCTGATCTTCAAGCGTTACAGAATTCGAAAGGTTATAACGATGAAGTAAATGAATGTCTGAGATATATGCGATTCTATCGGAATAGTCATCATCTTCCGCCCGTTGGAGCATATATTCATTGTTTGAGAGGCTTTCACACGTTTCGGATTCTTCGAATTCTATCAATCCATTTTTTGAGGGCAGAGCAATGTGCAAAGGTATTCCCAGCTCTTTGGCGACCGTACTTCTTACGATTATCCCATCTATCTTTAGTCCAAGCGTTTTTATGTTTGCAATGTCATCATCGCACATTAAGAAATCTGCATTTGTCAAATCGCCCTGCAAGTAATGAACATAGTCAGCAAAAAAATCAAAAACTCGTTTGTTATCAAGAAGTTTTTCTTCCGAAGGAAGTCTATATTTGTATGTTTTAAACCACTCTTGATGAACTACAAACCTATTATTTTTATAGTATTTTTTTATTCGATAAAGAGAATATTTCTTCGTTACAGGGAAATCCGCAATGGTCTCATTTATGAATGAATCGAAGTTTAATAATTCGACACTGATGCTGAATTCATTAATTTCTTCATTTGAAAACTTGTACCCATAATAACAGGCACTAGTGTAGATAGTCCCATTAATGTATTCGAAATACTCTTTAAATGAGCAGAATGTGACTTTGGTTTTTTTAATCTCGAGATAATCATTGTCTAAAGAACATTCATAAACAAAAAACAACTGACATAAAACGTCGAATCCACGTTTTTCAAAAATTTTTGTGATGGATTTCTTTTCTTGCAAATACTCCAATACCGAGATTTGATCCCAACGATCCAAAGAATCAAAAGGGGTTGTCCCTTTTGTTATTTTTCGTAGGAGATAAGCTCGCGGATCCCTTTTAATCTTTTTCTTTTTTTGTTTCTTTGGCATTGTTTCTCCGTTGGTTTTAGCATTTTTATAATAGCATAGTTGCAATACTTTTATCAATACCATAGGAAACATTAGACATATATTATTTGGCACTGTGGCGGGTGCTTGACTAATACAAGCGCGGCGGATCATCCCCACGGACGTGCGTCTGGGTGGGGACCCCGGCTCGCGCCGCGGTCAAGCACCCGCCGAGGGAGTGAG
>DFEQ01000052.1:0-19786 GCA_002368735.1 Christensenella sp. UBA3798 | reverse complement strand
GAGAATGCGAAGGATTCAAAGCCGCGCGAGGCGGGGGCGTTCGCGCTGGTCCGCTTGCGAATCGCGCCCCTCGTGCCTCTCGCTGCGGCATATATTGAATCTCTTTCACACATTTCATCACCTCGCAATCGGTTTCACGTTCCCTTTCGGCAGGATAAAGCATAGACCTTTAACGGCACTTTACCTTACCTAAAACAGCACCTCAGCTTCCCTTTTGTTTACCTTTTACGGCTAAAAGTAGACAAAATCCCCTGTCACGCCCTATTGCTTTTTCGAGATTCGATATGATATAATGAGGCTGTAGTTCCGAAAAGGTTTCGGAGCGCAAGAATATATCAACCGAATAGGAGAATGGCGTATAGCAAAATGACAAGCCGAAGTTAATAGTCAGTAAAGCGAAGTAGCGAGTAAGCGAAAAGCATCGGTGCCTTCCGAAACACAAAGAACAAAAGGTCAGTGGTTGCATTTACGGGCGAAGTACGAAATCTCAAAAAGGTAAATCGTATTTACGCCCTTTTTCTATTCCTTAACCGCATTGGAAAGGAGGGATGTAGTATGCTGAAAACTGACTTAACAGTAGAAACGATCGGCGAGCCCGATATCATGGCACTCACGGAAAGCGAGAGAACACTTTTCATCGATACCATTTTATCGTGCATCGTCGATTTCTACACCGAAAGTCGTTCGCAACACGACGCTAAATAACGTTGCAAAGAAAAAATCATAATATAGAGGTTAGTGCAGAGTAGTTAAAAGAAAGAAAAAATGAAGTACCTCCCCGTAGCCGAGCTTGAGATTTCCATATAGAAACTGTGGTACGGGACGCAAGAGTAGGATACAAAGACAAATCGCACGGTTGTCTTGTCGTATCCTACTTTTTTTTATTCTCCGCGCTGACCTCGCAAACCAACAAAAAACAAGGAGGATAAAGAAAAATGTATTACAAAAAAGCAAAAATCTATTCGGATGGCAGTCACTATATAGCGATATTGGACGGAGCCTATCCGAAACGCAAAGGAAAACCAACCACGGGGAAGAGATCAACCCATTCTCCCGAAAGACAACGTTTCGACGAAGAATATAAAGACGCTCTATCTATGCCGAAACGGGAACGTAAATCGACGATTCTCGAGGCGATGGAAGAAGGATTCGGAGACAGGGACAACCTTTACGAATTCGTCAATGAGAATATGGCGAGAGTGAAGACCAACGAGATCAAACGCAAGGTGCGACTAATGCGGAAACTCCGCTTGCAGGAATGGACGCACTTTTGCACCTTCACCTACGACGATAAACGCCATACCGAGGAAACCTTCCGCAAGAAGCTATCCAACACGCTGAAACACTTTGTTTATCGGAACGGGTGGAAATACGTCGGCGTATGGGAGCGATCCCCCGAAAAGGAACGGTTACACTTTCACGGGATATTCTATATCCCAAAGATGGTGGGGACGATCAACGAGGTCGAAGACTACAACACGACGACGCACCGAATGCAAACGACCTATCAGAACAGCCACTTTTTGAAACGTTTCGGACGGAACGACTTTCGACCGATAGACGGCGACGCCGACGTTTTCGAGGCGGCGAAGTATATCACTAAGTATTTGGAGAAGACGGGGGAGAAGCTCGTTTATGCGGGAAAACTTCCTACTTATTTCCAATCCGACCTCATAGAGGAAGATATCGTCTGCAATTACGGGGACAATGAGCGCAAGAAGATCCTCTACGACAATTTCACCTGTATCGACGACGGCGAGATCCTCGGCGAAGTCAACAAGGAAACCATAGCCAAGTTGCCGAAATGCAACTAATCAACAGTCTTTCGAGGACGAAAGGATAAACGGAAGCGTCTCTCCGTCAAGGGTAAAGTGCATTGTTTCACAACCCTTGACGGAAAGACCAACAATGAAGAAGAAAACCTTAGCCACTTCCGTTTCCTTTGCTCCCGTCGAAAGACAAACAAAATAAAACATAAAGGAGATTAAAAAAGGATTATGAAGAAAGCAGTAATTTATGCTCGTTATTCGAGCGATAACCAAACGGAACAGTCCATCGAAGGGCAACTCCGGGTATGTAACGAATACGCAAGGACGCACGATATATTGATCTTAAAGACTTATATCGATCGTGCAATGACGGGTACGAACGATAATCGTCCCGATTTCAGACAAATGATCGCAGACAGCGCAAAGAATGATTGGGACTACGTTCTCGTCTATAAGTTCGATAGGTTCTCCCGCAACAAGTACGAAACGGCGATCCACAAAAAGACCTTGAAAGACCACGGCGTAAAGGTAGTATCCGCAACGGAATACGTTCCCGATACGCCCGAGGCAATCATCTTTGAAGGTATGCTGGAAGCTATGGCGGAATACTACTCCGTCGAACTGTCCCAAAAGGTAAAGCGCGGGATGAACGAAACGAGGTTGAAAGGCAATTTTACAGGCGGATCGCTGATCTACGGATTCAAAGTCGTGGATCATAAGGTCGAGATCAACGAAGCGGAAGCCGAGGTCGTTCGGTTCATTTACGATCAATACGCACAGGGCATTTACGTCAAAGATATCATTGCCGAGCTGAAACGCCGCGGCATATACAACAAAGGAAAGCCGTTCGCCACAAACACGATCTACAACATTTTGAAGAACGAAAAGTATTCGGGGATATATCGATACAAAGACGAAATCTTCGAGAATATGTATCCGAGGATCGTCCCGCCCGAAACATACAACATCGTTCGAGGGAAGATCGATCAAAACAAATACGGCAGCAGAAGCGCGGCGGTCGTTTACTTGCTTCGGAATAAGGTGAAGTGCGGATATTGCGGTAGTCCGATCAGCGCAGAAACAGGAACGGCGAAAAACGGTATCGTGAGGCGATATTATAAATGCCTCGGACGAAAACATCATAACGGATGCCAAAAGACGCAAGAGCGCAAAGAAGTCCTTGAGAACTACGTCATAGAGAACCTAACCAACGAGATGAGCAAACCCAAAACAATAGAGCTTATCACGGCGAAACTATTGGAGGCGCAGGAACGACGGATACGCGAGAACTCGGCACTTACCTTGCTGATAAAAGAGAAACGGCAAACCGAAAATGCGATCAACAATATCATGGAAGCGATAGAGCAGGGAGGCTCGAGCGCAACGGTGATGAAACGAATGCGCGACCTCGAAGCGAAACTCGAAGAGATCGAACGGCAGACCGCGATAGAACAATCCAAACAAACCTTCCGTTTGACAAAAGACGAGATACAACAATTCTATAGGGCAGGACTTCAAAAGGATCCCCTGCGAATGATAAACCTATTCGTGAAGGAGATACTCCTATTCAACGACAAAATGATAATCACCTATAACACCCCACAAAAGATGGACCTTGGCGAAAGCCAAGGTTTTTCTTTTTATGACAGGATCGTAAAGATTCCTTTCTTTTTCCAAGACAGAAACGATATCGGACTTCGAGATTTCAGGCTTATAATGGCGATCTGACAATGATAGGCAGACTCATTATTCCACGGTGTTCTTGACGTGAGCCTCTCAGGAGCGTGTTTGAAAAGGCTTGACAGCCACCACGAACCGCCCTGAGGGGCTTTTTCTTTTGCCTTTCGGCACATAGCCTAACACACACCTTCCTCACGCAAAGAACCTTTCGCGGCATAAATCGTCTGCCTAAATACAAAAGAGCATACGAACCCGATTTTGACGAAAACAAGGAAAGAAAAACGATAGCGATATCCGATGATTATAAAAAAAGAATAACCCAAGTCAAACGTTAGGGGTTCAACTTAGGTTACGCTTGGCGGAGAGATAGGGATTTGAACCCTAGGTACCGGTGAAGGTACGCATGATTTCGAATCATGTGCATTCGACCTCTCTGCCATCTCTCCGTGAATAATAAAACTATACTACAAAAACGCGGGTTTTGCAAGCGGAATTTTGATATCTTTATAATTGCTGAAAGAAAAAACCGAGAGGGGAAGGGCGGGTCACTTCTCGCGGACGACTTTCCCCGTAAGGTGTTCCACTTTTAAGGCAAGGAGCAGGGTGGCGTCTATGTACTTTTCGATTTCTTCGGCAATGTACTTTTCGTCCTGCGTAAAACGGAGCGACAGTCGCCTTGAAACCTCCTCTATCACCTTTCTATCGCTCACTTTCTCCACTTTGCCAAAGGCAACGACGCTCTTTATCGTCAGCCACCATTCCCCCTCCTTACGCTCCCCCTCCGTATAGGCGGTGAAGCAGGCTTTATCGGAGCGGGTCAAGCACTCCACCTTATGCCCCGTCTTGCCACTGTGAAAGTAGATGGTCGCCGCCGCCTCGTCGTAATAGAAGTTGATGGGCAGGGCATAAGGATATCCTTCCTCTCCGTTCACGGCAAGCACGCCGCGAAGCACCGTTTGAAGGACTTCCGCGCACTCCGCGGGGGAAAGCATCTGCTTTTTGCGGCTGACTTCTCGAAATATCGTACTCATAAAAATCAGTTGCCCCTCCTAGGGACTTCTTAGGGAGAAAAAGGCAAGGGGGGACGCCCCTTGCCTTTTCCTTAGATGGTCAGTCGTTGCTTTCTTGGAGCTTGTCGTAATAGTTGTCGAGCGCGATGACTACGGCGATATAGAACGCCGCGTTCTCGGTCAGGTCGGTCTCAAGCCAGAAGGAGTCGCGGATCAGGTTGAAATTCCGCCTGACGTGCGCAACGGGCACGCCGTTGTCTAGTATATCGTAGTGCCTGCCGATGTAGTCGCCTTGCACCGAGATATTGAAGGGACATCCCGGCTCGGGTATGATCTCGAAGTTCTGCTTGAAGGAGAAGAGGCTCTTCTTCTTGATGGTCAACAGGCGGTTCCCCTCGGCGTCCATGATGAACACTTTGGGGAGTAAGATGTGGAAAAACTTATTGCGCACCTTATAAAGCGGATTCTTGTCCAAGTCGCAGATGGTCTTGAACTTGGTGAAGGTGAAGATGCGACCCTTGACGAAGAAAAGGTCGTTATCCCCCTCGTCTTTGACCGTGCTCGACCCGCCGAACGAAATGATCTTGTTTTTGATGATATATTTCATAATGAGCTCCTTTGAAAGGTTATTATTCTCATTATAAAACAATATCGCTGGAAAAAGCAAGCGCTATTCGCCCTCCGCCGCGTCCGCCTCCGCTTTTGTGCGTTGAAGTGTGCCCACGGGATGCTTGGGCGGAGCGTATACCGAGAACATCTTGAGGGGCATCCTGCCGTCGTTGACGATATTGTGATAGGTGCCCGCCGGCACGAGGATCGCCCATCCCTCCGTCGCTACGCCCGAAAAAGGTAGGTCGCCGTCCTCCTTCGCCATGAATACCGCCGCCGAGCCTTGCTCCACCACGAGTATTTGGTCGAGGTCTTCGTGCACCTCTTTGCCCACTTCGTCCCCGACGGGGATGCTCATCACGGTGATCTGCGCGTACTTCCCCGTCCACATCTCGCGGCGGAAATAAGAGTTGTAAATGGTGGCTTTTTCAAGGGCGACCACGCCGCCGACCGCGTTTTGATTGCTTGCCATACGCATGCCTCCTTTTTTTTATGGTATATGCAGGCAATGCGCAGGCGAGTGCGGACGGGTAAAATTAAATTAAATTAACATTATTGTCTTCGCGCGCGCCCATATGCTAAAATAAATTCGTATGAGGTGCCTATGAAACGTAAAAAATGGATATCCATCCTTCTGATCATCGCGGCAGTGCTGCTCCTTTTCGTTGCCTGCTCGGAGAAAAAGGCTATCCCCGTCCCCGAGAATCTTGCCGTAGAGAATAACGTTCTTACCTGGGACGCCGTTTCGGGCGCCACCTCCTACGACGTCAAGGTGGACGACAACGTCTACGTTGCCAATGAAAACAAATACACCCTCTCCATCTCGGACTACGAAACGCACGAGATCTCCGTCCGCGCCAATACCTACGACGGCACGGGCGAGTATTCCGACGTCTATTATTACAAGCGCCGCCAGACCAAGAGCACCTTGCCCCAGCTCTCCGCGCCGCGCATCTCCATGACGGGCAACCGCGTGCTGTGGAATACCATCCTCAACAACGACGGTTATATCATCTATTTTGACGGCAAGACCATCGACGTGGCAAAAAACAGCACTTTTTACGACCTGACTTTCACACGGGACGGCCGCTTTGACGTGACGATGCAGACCAAAGGGGACGGCATCACCTACGCCACGAGCAAGATGAGCTCTCCCTATCAGGTGACGGTCACCGACCTTCAGGGGCGCTATCAATCGCTGCCCAAGGTGGAGTTTACCTTCAATGCGGCGGAGAAGGTCATCGAATGGAAAAACCGCTATACGGCGGAGGCGGTCAGCTACGAGATATATCGTGACGACGACCCCAATCCCGTAGCCACCTTGCCCGCAGATTCTAATTCCACGCGCCAGACCCACGTCCCGATGCTTTCGGGGGGCGAGGTGCACTACTCGATGCGCCTTATCTCGATGGACGGGCTCTATAATGCCTCGGACTTTAACGACGGCATCACTTTCCCCATTGCGGACAAAGCCCCCGATGGACTCGCCGTCCTCCCCGACGATGAGAGCGGCAAATACGCTATTCGATGGTCTGCCCGCGATTATTCGGACGGTTACGTCGTGGAGATAGACGGAGTGGAGACCCCCGTCACCGCCACAGCTTGGAAAGTCGTGCCGACTACCCTCTCGGCAGGGCGGCACGTCGCGCGCGTAAGGACGAGCGGCAACGGGGTGTATTACACCAATTCGCTCTATTCCTGCGGTATGGTGTTTTATACCGAAGAGGGCGGCGCCATAACGACCCGCCTCGAAACCCCCGCCGCTCCGCAAGCGGTATTTGCGGAAGGGGAGCTTCGCATTATAGCCGACCCCGTTGAACACGCGGTGGGATATCGCCTGTGCCTGGTCACGCCCACGCGCGGCACCTTCTATCTGACCATCGACCAAGCGGGATCTGTCCTTACGGAAAGCAAGATCGGCTCGCGCATTGCGACGGCGGAGGAGAGCAACGTGGTTTCGACGCTCTTAGCCTCTAAGGCAAGCGGGGTGCGGGTGTCGATCGCGGCACTCGCGGAGGGGGCGCTTTACGAGGATTCCCTCTATTCCGAGGAAGTCATGGCTGCCGTCGGCGAGGTGGAATATGTCGGCGCGGTAGTTTCCTTCCGTTACGACGTAAGAGGTTTCTCTTGGGTGACGGATAAGGATGCGGCAACGATATACGAACTCATGCTCGACGGCGAGATACACGAGCTCGTTGCAAGCGATAAACTCTCGGTAAGCGAGGGCGAACATACGGCGCGCATCCGTCGCAAAGCGGATAATTCCCTTTGGTCGGAGGAGATAGCCTTCCGCGCCCCCGTTGACGTGGAGCCGCCCACCGCGCTCAGCGTGACCTCGGGCGTCTTGAGCTTTACTCCGAGCGACGGCGCACGCGGATACCTATTGTATGCGAACGGCGAACTCGTCGCAACGCTCGGCTCCTCCGAGAATATGGTGCTATTGTCCTCCCACCTCCGCGTGGACGGGAAATACCTTCTCCATATGCAGGCGATCGCTTCGTCGGGCGGTCCCTCGTCCGCTCCTTCGGAAGAGATCGTGTACGTCAAAACGGACGGGGCGTACGGCACCGAGACCAAGCCCTACGCGCCCACCTCCGCGCTTGAACTGCTTTCCTTGATGCGCGACAACTCCATCGCCTATTTTAAACTTGCGGCGGGGGAGACGTACGATTTGACGAGCTACGACTTTTCCGCATCTTCCTTTGATTTCGGCGGCGTACTTATCGGCAATAACGCCACCTTGAAACTGTCCACCAAATATTCCGTTTTCTCTTCGCTGAACGGCGCCGGGATATCGGGACTGAATATCGTCATCGACGCGTCGAACTTTACTACGGCTCGCGGCGGCGTCCTTGCCGCGCAAGCGCGTTCGAGCGAGTTTACCGATGTGAAGATAAAGGTGACGGGGAGCTCTGCGTTTAGCGGCTCCGCCTCTTTCGGCGTGCTATTCTCCTCTACGGACGGCTTGACCCTCAGGCGTGTGGAGGTGGACTGCGATTACTCTCTTAACTGCGGCGAGGCGTGCGCCTTTGCGCCCATTGCGTACGATTTTAAGGGCAACGTCGTTGACCTCGTCTTAAAGGGGACGAGCACCATTCGCGGCACTACGGCCCGCTATGCGGGGATCGGCGTGCTCGGCTCTATGACGGTGACGGGCTTTGACGCTTCGCAAACGATAAACGTCACGGGCAGCCTTTCCGCTACGGTCACGGGCGTCACCTTGGACGGCACTTCCACCGTGACGGAGATGAACGGCGCGAACGTCGTCACGATGAATGCGCCTATCTCCACCTACTACGGAGCGGCGACGGCGGACGTCAGTATCGCCGACAGCGTTATCGGCGGCAGGGTCGAGATGGGGCGCGGCAGGAGCGCAGGACTGTACGGCGTTGCCGAAAGCAGGATATCTCGCATGAAAAACGTCACCGTTTCATCTATGATGAAAGCGACTGCGACGGAAGGGATACGCGCGGCGGGCTTTGCCTCGGTCCTTGATGAAGCCGAGACGGCGGGCAGCGCCTTTACGGGGCTCATCGAGCTCGTCGCCGAGGGTGCGGACGTCACCGCGGCGGGGTGCGCCATCGACCTTTCGGGCGGGCATACGCTTCGCTTTGCGGGCACGATCAAGCAGACGGGGGGTCGCGCCGAACACGCACTCGGCGCCATCAATACCTCGGGCGCTTCCTCCTTCCTCCTCGCGGGTAAGTCCGTCTTGCGGGAGGTCACCTCGGCGACCGCCGTGGGCGCGGGCGTCAATATCAACGGCGACGTTACCGTGTCGGGCAGTTGGGAGATAGACGCCGAGGGCTGTGGTGAAACGAGTATCGGCGGCGTCAGCGCGGGCACAAACCGCAACCTGACCGTCACCGACTACACCCTCTGCGGCTCGATCCAAGCCACCGGCGCGCGCGTCGCGGGTGTGTCCTTTGACGACTCCTTCAGACCGAGGCTTGCGGCTCTCGACTTGACGGTAGACCTCAGGTTGACGTCGGACGACATACAGGGCGCGGGCGTGGTGCTCGGCGCGAATACCCTTCCCATTCCTTCAAACGCCTCTCTCTCCATCTCCATCGCGGGGGTGGGGGCGGGCGACATCGCGGGTCTCGCCCTCGACGTGACGGGCGTTGACTTAGCGGATATCGATATCGCGGGGGCGCTCTCCCTCGTGGGCGAAGGGAATATCTATGGCATTGCCACCGAGGCGGGCAGGGTGAGCGGCATCGCTTCCACCATGTCCCTCTATGCGGAGGGCGATGTGAAGGTGTACGGGATGTTCGACCGCGTATCGAGCGCTTCGGGGCTATCGTGCGGCGGCTCGGTCACGATACTATCCGATAACGCAGAGTATTACGGCGTCGTGCGTGGGGTCAATCCCGCGCAGGAGGGACAACCCATCTCCTTTAAGGATATCACCCTTTCCGACTTGACCTTCCATGCCGTCCCCATGGGTAGCGGCGAGAGCGCACTCACAGTTTGCGGCGTTATCGGGGAGGCGGGGAGGATAAAGGACGTGACGGTCACGGGCGCGGTGACATACGATATCGGCGCCTTTGACGACCTATCCTTCGGCGGCGTGGCTTACTCTCTCGGCGACAGCGCGGAGAACCTTGCCGTCAATTACGTTTTAAACAGCGATGCAAAGAACGCTGAGATAGGCGGCGCCTTCATAGTCGGCGGCGGCACCTTGACCTCTGTGCGCCTGGGCGGGACCTCTCCCTTGACGGTGAGGGCGAGCGGCAACGCGACGATCGGCGGCTTATTTGCGGAATCAAATACCCTTGCGGTAGTAAAGGGCTCGACCTATCTGAAAGTGACTGCCGAACCCACTGCTACCGAAAGCGTGAAGGTGGGCGGCGCTATCTCGCGTCTCCAAGATAATAACACGCTGACTTTCAGCGACCACGCTCTCGACGTGACCATTCTCCGCAAGGGGGTGGGCAGCTCTCTCCTCGGCGGCGTTGCGGCGGAGATGAACGGGATCCTTGAGGGGGCTAAGGTAAACGTCAACATTTCATCCGAAAGCGCGGACGACGTCATCGGCGGCGTCGCTGCCACCTCGGCGAATGCGCTGATGCGTCTGCGTTCCTCCCTTGTCAAGGGGACGATCAACGCGCCCTCTTTGATCGGCGGCTTATTCGGCGATTGCTCGGGCGGCGTAGTGGAGAAGGTGGCGACCACCTTGTCCATCGTCAATGGGCAGTCGGCAGGCGGCTTGTTCGGCAGGGCAAGGAGCGTCAGCGTTACGAGCGCATATTCCCTCGCGCGGTTTACGAGCGGCGGATACGGGCTCTTCAAAGAGGGCGATGGCGTTTCGATAGACTTTGGCTACTTTGCGGGTACGGCGCGCACAGCCGCCCTTGCGGGAAGCGCGACAGATTGCTCCGCGACCTCTTTCTACGTGGATATCGCCGATAGCGACGTTCCCCTCGTGGCGAGCGGCTCTTTGAAGTATTATACCGGCTTGCCCTCCGAGCCCTCCGTGGTGCTTACGACCTCTGACGCGCCCCTCCTCTCCGCGGGGCTTGAGAAGGGCATCTATCGCTCCTTCGCCTACGGTTATGCGGGGAGCGACCTCGGGGGCGACTTCGTGACGGATGGGGTGCGCTATCCCTATCTCAGCTCTCTCGGCTATCCCTTGGCGGCGGTTTCCGCCTCCCCCATCGAACGTGCGAAGGTGGATATCGACGTGCAAACTACCCTTTACGACGGGCTGTCCTTGCCGCGCTATTACGGGGCATCCTCTCTCACCCTCAGTTGGGTGGATGAAGGGGGCAATTTGGATATCGCCCGCGATGCGGTCACAGTCATCGACAACGGGAGCGGCACGCTATGCGGCTACGTGACGGGCGGCGTCTCTGTATATCGCGTTCCCTACCTCTCCACCGGCTTTGAGCCCTTCACGGGGACGGGTACCGAGCTTGACCCGTACCTCATCTCGAATATCAAGTATTTCCCGCATATCGTCGAGTACGACGGCGTGGGTGTGTACTTTAAGGTAGCTCTTGCAAGCGACCAGGTGCAGGGCGCGACTCTCTCCGCTTCCTTTAGCGAGGAGGCGCCCTTCCGCGGCAATATCGACTTTGGCGGCGTGAACTTCCTCTCGCCCACCATTGGCGAGAGCGGCATATTCGGCTATATGACCGGTGCGAAGGTCAGCAATTTGACTCTCTCCGAACTCACTTTCAGCGGGGTGATACTCGCGCAGATCGCCCAAAGTTCCACGATAGAGAATACCTCTCTCTCGGGCGTCCTCGACGGGGTGGGGACCTTCATCGGAGTAGCTACGGACAGCGATATTACCTCCCTCACCGCGCGCTTTAGCGGCATTCGCGATTGCGCATTTACTCTCCTTTCGTCGGTAAGCGGCGGCACCCTCTCCGACCTCTCGGTGCGTATCGACTTGGAGACGGGGGAGGACGTTACCCTCTACGTTCTCGGCGAGTCTTCGGGCGTGACGGTCAGCGGTGCGCAAGTGATATTCAACGTGCGCGTAGGCGGGCTTGTAAAAACCGCGTTCGTGCGCGAGGACACCGCCTCCGCGTTTACCTCCCTCTTCGTGCTGACGGACGCAGTCAACGTGGATGGTGATAGCGAGATAGCGGGCTTTGCCTTCTCGGCGGAGGGTTCTACCTTCAATAACGGCGTCGTCTTGATCTCGGGCATGGGGGATATCTATCCCCTTATCAAAGAGGGAACGGCGATTTACGATGGCGTCAAGGTATGCACCGTCGCCTCTCTCGCCGCAACGCCGGGTGTCACCGCGCTTGCTCCCAACGAGGTGAAAGCGGCGCTTCTCTTGATGACGGGTTACGTGGACGACGGCGCGCTCTGTACCCCCCTCGGCTTCTCGCGCTTCGTGAGCGAGGAGGAAACGCCCGACTATTCCTTTAGTGTGAATAGTGACGAGATAGAGCTCACCGCGGCGCTGGTGCTGGCGGACGCCTTCTATTACGAATGTACGGAGCCGCTCGCTCGCTTTGTTGCTTTCGCCTACGTCGGAAGCGGTGCGACCATTGTAGACGGCGCGCTCCGTCCCACGGCGGCTACGGGGTCTGGCACGTTGACTCTTACTAACGTCTACGGCGAGATGGTGGATATCTCGGTCACCGTCCTCTTTGACGGCTTTACGGCAGGGGACGGCTCGGAGGAGCACCCCTACGAGATAGCCTCTTTTGAGGAATTAAAGAAGCTCGACAGCTACGATGGGGGCAGTTATTACTACGTCTTGACGAGCGATATCACTTCGGGGGATGGCTCCCTTGAAGTGCCCCTTGCCTTCAACGGCGTCCTCGACGGCGACGGGCATACCGTCACTGTGGATCTGGCGGCGGATAGTCTGTTTGCCGAGAGTTACGGCATCATTCGCGGCGTCAACTTCGTCATTACGAAGTCCTCCGCAGAGGACGCGCTCTTTATGTCCTCCGCCGGCAACCTCACCTTGGATACTTGTATCATCACGGTGCATTGCGCCGAGTACGCCTTCTCGAAGAGCGGCAATTACGGACTGCTCTTTAACAGTATAGAGGGCTGCACTTTGACTAGCGTCACCGTCAACGTGGGCACTGCCTCTGTAAGCGCGGTGGGCGGACAAGTGGGCGTCATCGCAGGACTTGCCGAGAATACCGTCGTGCGGGCGCTCTCTGTGACGGGCAACGTGACGGTCACCTCTACCGAGGAACTCTTTTTCGGCGCGTTTGGCAAGATAAACTCCTACGAAAGCACCTATCGCGTGTATCCCGACATCGAGAACTATCCCGACGACTATGTCGACTATCCCTACGTGCAGAGCATGACGCTCGCGGTGACCTACTCTTTGACGGGCGGCGACTTAACTGTCGGCGGTGCGGCGGGCGAGAGCAACGTGAACTTAGAGGCCGTTGTCGGAACGGTGGTTATCACCGTAACGGGGGACGCCTTGACTGTCGGTGGGGCGGTAGGCTCCTTGATGGGTGAACTCTATCGATCGGATATCGAGGGGAGCCTCGTGGCGCAGGGCGCGGATTGTGCCGTCGGCGGGCTCGTCGGCAAGCAAATCGGAGCGCTCGGCGATAGCTCGGCGGATGTAAGTGTGGACGTGACCTCTACGGGCACGGCGTATGCGGGAGGCGCCGTCGGATACGGATACTATTCTATTGAAAAAGTGACGACCGTCGCCGATATTCGTGCGCATTCTTCGGCGGATGGAGAGGCTATTGCCGCGCTCCTTGCCTCTGAAGATAGCTATCCCACCCTCGTGGCGGCGGGCGGCGTCGTCGGCTATTGTATATCGGTAGTTGCGGATTGCACCGTCACGCTTACCGAGGTCTCCGCTACCACCGACCATACAGACAGACTTTACGTCTTCGCAGGTGGGGTCGCAGGCTACGCGACCGCAGCGCAGGATAACGTCACGTCGGGTGAGGAGGATATCACCGCCACCGGCGGCAACGCAATGACGGGCGCTCTCGTGGCGCTATTAGACGAAAAGGATTAAATATCACTTTGACCGACACGGCTCGGAAAAGGAGAAAAAACTATGACGAAAACCAGAAAAATAGGCTATGGCGTGTTATTCGCGCTCTCGGCGGCGCTCCTTGTCCTCGGCGCGTTCTTTGATACGAATATCGCTAACGCGATGTATCAGCCCGACAACGTTGCCGCAAGGATCATGGAGAGCGTGGGCATCTTCCCTCCCTTCGTATTCGTGGGCGGGATGTTTGCCGTGCTCTTCTATCTCGTCAAGGAGGAGGATAAGCGCGCCGTCTTGAAGAAGGTGCTGACCGCCCTCGGCGTGGTCCTCGCCTATTTGGCGTTCGGCTATATGGCGACTGATGAACTGATGACGGGGACGCTCCCGCGCGCGCTCATTGCGATGGGCGCCTCTGCGATGCTCACCCCCTTGACCTTCCTCATCTTTCGCAATAAAAAGCGCGAAACCTTGAAAAGGCTTGCCATTTTCCTGATCTTTGCGAGCATGGTGTCGGTGATCTCCACCCTGATATCGGTCAACGTCATCAAGTATTTCTGGGGAAGAATGCGCTATCGCGAGATGATGGCGGAGGGCGACTACCTCTTGGAAGGCTTCACACCTTGGTATCACGCCAACGGCTTTACCCTGCACGGGCATCACTCCTTCCCGTCGGGACATACCTGTTCCGCCGCTAATCTCTTGGTGCTGTGCGCGCTGCCCGAGGTCTTCTCGGATAGCGAGAAAAAGCATACCACCGTCGCCGTCTTCTGCGGCGTATATATCTTTGCCATGGCGTATTCGCGCATGGTGCTCGGCGCACATTTCCTCTCGGACGTGACGGCGGGTTTCTTGATCGGGTTCCTGACGTACGCCGTCGCACGTTATATTTATTTCGATAAGAGCCGCATCGTCGTGGACGCCATCCTCGACGTCAACAGGATGGAGGCGGAGCGCGCGCAGGCGGACGAAGATCCCTTCCTCCGCGAGAGCGACGTGGAGAGTGAAGAGGTGCGATACGTCGAGATAGAAGGGGAGGAACAGGGCGACAGCGCCGCGCCGAGCGAAGGGGCGGAGGGCACGGATACCCCTTCTGAGAATAAAGTGGAAGAGTAAAGCTGACCATCCGGGTGACAAAAGGGCAAGAAAGGTTTACAATACTATCACGGAGATATAGATGGACAATAAATCGGCATACGAGTATTTTACCGAGAGCATTCGCGGGCGCAAGGCGTCTCTATACTATCTCGGACGCACTTTTTCGGGGGACGAAGTCATCCTCGAGATAGATAAGGTCGCGTCCTTTTTGGCAAGCAGAGGGATAGGAAAGGGGGACGTCGTCGCCATCAATCTGCCCAACACGCCCGAATGCATCTTTGCCATCTATGCGACGAATAAGCTCGGAGCCATCGCGTACGTCACCCATCCCCTCCTACCTGCCTCGGCGCTCCGCAAGGGCGTGGAGCAAACGGGGGCGAAACTCGTTATCGCGATGGACACCCTTATAGAGGACGTCGGCGCGCCCAAGGTCTTATGCGACGGCGTCGGCTATCTGCCTTTTTTTCCGCGTATCTTCGCGCGTATCATTCGTAAAAAGTCCAAGGCGATAGGGGAGAAGTACCCCTATACGAGTAAGGATATATCCCCCATCTCTCCCGCAGGGAGAGGGGAGGACGTTTGCTTGTACCTTCCGTCGGGAGGTACGACGGGCGAGCCAAAGGTCATTCGCGTAACCAACGACGCCTTGAATCTCAATGCCGAGGCGACGCTTTCGCTTGCCAGAATGCCCGTCGAGGGTTTTGGCGTTCTGCTGGCGCTCCCCTTCTTTCACGGCTTCGGCTTGTCCTCCTCGCTGCACGGCGGTGTGTCGAGCGGCGCGGTAGGGGTCATCCTGCCCTTCCTCGACTATAAGAGGGCGGCGCGATATGTCAAGAGCGGACGGGTCAAATTCATCCTCGCTGTGCCCAATATCTTTAAAAAAATGCTTGCGGAGCCCGACTTCCGCGACGGTATCGGCAATATGCTCTTAGCCTTCTCGGGAGGGGATACTCTCCCCATCCGCGTCAAGAGGGAGTACGACGCTCTCGCGGAGGAGAAGGGGAGCGTCAGCCGCCTATTTCAAGGCTACGGCTTAGCAGAGACAGTGTCGGTGTGCGTAGCGAATTGTCCCGGCGAGGATAAGGCTGGCACCATCGGAAAGCCCGTCTACGCCGACGTAAAGATCGTGGACGGAGAGGGAAAGAGTTTGCCGCAGGGTGAAATAGGCGAGATCGCCGTCAAGACCGACTGCATGATGAAGGGGTACCTCGGGCAGGCGGACTGCAATGAGGAGTACCTTTTGACGGGTGACCTCGGCTATTACGACGAGGACGGCTACCTCGTCTTTTCGGGCAGAAAAAAGAGGATCATCGTGATCGGCGGCATGAACGTCTATCCTTTGGAGATAGAGCGTGCGGCGTGCGAAGTGGACTTCGTGACGGCGGCAAGCGCGGAGGAATACCGCGAGAACGATAAGCCGAAGATATGCCTGTTCGTCACCGCGGACAGTCCTCTTCCGGATACGGAGAAGGAGAGGCGTATCCTCTCACATCTGTCTGAGTGCGTCATTCGTTATGCGCTGCCTTCCAAGGTGGTCTTTCTCCCATCGCTGCCCTTGACCTCGGTCGGTAAAGTGGACCATACGGCGCTCCAAAAAAGTTTGACGACGAGCGAAAGCAAATAAATATTCCGATTTATCCGCAGTTTTTGCAAAAAATATTTAGTATTGACACTTTGCAGGTAATATGTTATAATTATTATATACAACATAAGGCGGTACACGTATGAATATTACCGACGTAAGAGTTAGGCTCGCCAAGAACGCCACCGGCAAATTGAAGGCGGTAGCGTCCATTACGATCGACGGATGTTTCGCCGTGCATGATATCAAGATCATCGCCGGTGATTCGGGTCCCTTCATCGCCATGCCGAGCAGGAAGACCCCCGAGGGTGAGTTCAAGGACATCGCGCATCCCATCAATCCGGAAGCGAGAGCCATGATCTCCGATCTCGTGCTCAAGGCATACAAGGAGCAGCTCGATCAGGAAGGGGAATAATCCTCCCATCCATTTCCCAAGCATATCGTTCGGAATTCGGTTTCGCTATTTTTTCGTCCGCGAAACCGTTTTTTATAGCTGAAAAATTGATCACTATGCGATGATCGCCAAGGGCGCCGCGCGCGATAACACGCGGCTTTTTTTACGCATATAGAATACTATGCGGAATATTCTGAGTGGAAAGAAAGTGCATTTTATCGGGGTGGGTGGTATCAGCATGAGCGCCCTCATCACGATAGCCCGTCGCCTCGGCGCGATAGTTTCGGGGAGCGACGTTAGTGCGAGCGAGTCTTTTCTCGCCCTTGAAAAGGAAGGGTACGACGTCTATCTGGGTTCTCGTCCGATCAAGGCGGCGGCAGCCGACCTCGTCATATACACAGCCGCCATTAAGGAGGACGACCCCGAGCGAGTGGCGGCAGGGGATAAGGGGATCACAAGAGCCGCGTTTCTTGCGGATATTTGCGGTATTTTTGACAAGACGGTCGCCGTCGCGGGTACCCACGGAAAGACGACGGTCAGCGCCATGATAGCCTGCGCCGCGGCGGCTGCGGGGGCGGAGTTTTCCGCGCATATCGGGGGTATCGTCAGGAATTTCAATAAAAATACCTTCCTCGCGGGGGATAAACTCTTCGTGACTGAGGCGTGCGAGTATAAGGATAGCTTTTTGACCCTGTCGCCCGACGTGGCAGTGGTGCTCAATGTGGAATACGACCACGGCGATTACTTCAAGGACGTTGATGCGATCTACAACTCTTTCTCTCGCTTTTGCTCGCAGGTCAGGAAAGGTGGCGCCGTCATCCTCGGAGAGGGCGTCTCTTCTCATATCGACGTATGCTTAAATGACGATATCACCATCTATCGATATGGGAAGGATCTCTCTTATGAGAAGAGGGAAGGGGGCTTCGTGCTATTGACCGAGGGGCACCCACCGCGCTTTTTCACCACGCCCGCCAAGGGACGGCACGATCTGTATAACGCGGCGATCGCGGCGTTTACTTCTCTCCTCGTCGGGATAGGTGAGGACGCTGTGCGTATGGGACTTGCGGCGTTTCAAGGGGTAAAGCGCCGTTACGAATATATGGGACGGACGGCTTGCGGCGCGGCGGTCATCCACGACTACGCCCATCATCCCAGCGAGATAGAGGCGGTGATGAAGGTCGCGAGGGAGGAGGCGGAAAGACTCATCGTCGTCTTTGAGCCGCACACCTTTTCGCGCACGAAGACCCTTTTTGAGGACTTCAAACGGGTGCTTTCCACCGCGGACGTTCTCGTGATGCTCCCCACCTATTCTGCGCGTGAGGTCCCCGCCGAAGGGGTGGACGCCAAGACGTTATTCTGCGCCGTAGAGGCTCCCGAACGATATTATTTTAGCACCTACGACGGGGCGAAACGCCTCATCGACTCGGTGGCTACCTCGCGCGATACCGTGCTCATACTCGGTGCAGGCAGCGTGGAAAAGCTCGCCGAAAAATTTTCCGTTTGAGTCCCTAGCGCTAGGGACGGCGATCGCTCGCAGAGGCGGGGCGCAAACCCTCCTCATCCACGCAAAGCAAGGATGTATCGCACGGCATGCCGTATATCGCTTTTTTAATGCGGAATGCGGAACCTGAAGTCGCTCCGCGAACGATGTTGCCTTTTTGGCAAACGATGTTTGCTTTGCAAAACGATGTGCGCCTTTGGCGCAATGATGTTGCACAAAGTGCAAATTGCGGGTCGCGCTGCCGCCCCTCGGTGCGGCTAAACGCTCCGATTGATGGTTGTAAGAAAGTGAGCGACGCACGTGCGGAAAACTTAAAAACGCACCATCTTCTCTTTTTTCTCTGATTTACAAGAACTGCTATTTTCCCCCTTTTATAGCCTCCGAAGATTTGTTTTGCATTTTCACTTTATTTATTGTATAATAAAGTGGGTTTTTGGAAAAAGCTACCCGAGGAGCGTTATGGAAAATCTTTCGATAAAAATATTAGACGCCCTGTTCGACCTGTGCGACGGGGAGAATTACGTCATCTTGGACCAAGAGGATATCTTGGCGTCGTATCCCGAGGCGCAGTTGAATGCGGACGAGCTCGCCGAGATCCTCGAATCCTTGACCGTCGAAGGTTTTATCGACCTCAAATATGCGGATAATACCGAATATTGCGTTGCTATGCGCACCAAAGGGCGCACCTTGATAAAGCAGTCGAGGGAGAAGTTGCAACACATCCTGCAGGAGAATGCCGATGTCATCGAGGGGGAGAGCGTCACTTCTTCCGAAACCTCGGATGCGCCTTCCGCGCAGAGCGCCCCTGCGAAAAAGCCCCAACGCCCTAGACGCCCCGTAATTTCTTCATCCGATAGCTATCCCGACTCTTCCTCCGAGCGCTATGCTCCCGTATCTCCTCACACGGAGAAGGCGTCCTCCCGCTTAGAGGAATATAAGCCGCACGAAACGGAGGAGGAGCTGGAGAAGAAGGAAAAGGCGAGGAATACTCGAGCATTCTTGGCGGCGCTCCTCGGCGCGTTGGCGGGCTCGCTCATCATGGACCTTATTTTCCTCGTTATCATTTTGGTGAAACTCGGAGGCTGATATGCTCAATAAAAAGGAAAGCGCTCTGATGCGCGTGATATACAAGAAGACCACCAAGAATAAAGGTATGTGCCTCATCCGTCCCGTGGAGCTCATGACGGGCATCTCTTACGGCATCGACTTCAAGGCGGAGGACCTCGAGCCCACCATCAAGGCGCTCGTTTACGACGAGTATATCGAATACGTCGAGTCGGATAAGAAGGGGGATTTCTACTACTGCATCACCCTCCTCAAAAAGGGCTTTGCTTTCCAGCGCAGCGAGGAGCAGAGGGTGCGCGCCCGCCGTTCCAACATCATCACCAAAGTGCTTTTGGCGCTCCTCGGCGCGGCGGTCACCATCGTGCTGACCCGCGTCATCGCGCCTTTGTTTTTCAAGTGATCTCGAATGGATTTTCAGCTTGTTTCTCGCTTTTCTCCTTGCGGCGACCAACCGCAAGCCATTGACAAACTCGTCGAAGGGGTGCGTGACGGACTCACCACCCAAGTTCTTCTCGGCGTGACCGGGAGCGGTAAGACCTTTACGATGGCGAGCGTCATCGAGAAGCTCAATCGTCCCGCCCTCGTCATTGCGCACAATAAGACGCTCGCG
Source organism: Christensenella sp. UBA3798 (assembly GCA_002368735.1). Taxonomy (GTDB): domain Bacteria; phylum Bacillota; class Clostridia; order Christensenellales; family CAG-1252; genus CAG-1252. The sequence goes on along the minus strand of DFEQ01000052.1, from coordinate 22 downwards.
GCGCAGCTTTGCAACGAGTTTC
>DFEQ01000100.1 GCA_002368735.1 Christensenella sp. UBA3798 | reverse complement strand
TTTGTCGACGATAAGTACAATAAAATTGCGAACGACTTTGAGTGAAGTTTCGGCTACGCCGAAGTGAAGTTGCCTTGGAGAGTGAAGTTGTGCGCTGAAGCGCACAGTGAAGTTGACTTCGTCAGTGAAGTTGCTCACTTCGTTCGCAGTGAAGTTTCTCGCTATGCGAGAAGTTGTGGATAGATTAAAAAACGCAAGAACAAACGACTTTCCGCCATTCTTAAAGAACTCGCCTCACCTTTCCCCTCTCATGGCTTTCGACCCACGGAGCCGAGCTCCTCGCTACATTTTGCTTCGCAGTTATTGTCACGATGCACTTTGCTTGATCACTTTCATTTCTCGCGAAGCGGCATCCTTTTAAAAAGCGTTTAGGGGTTTGGGGGAATCGCAACCCCCACCAGAAAAGAACCCTGATTTATCTTCGAATCAGGGTTCTTTCAATGATATCCGTCCTTCGAACGGATGATATATGCTCTGCATATGATATACCTTTCGGTATGATATACGCCTCATGGCGTATTGCGGACGGATATTATATCATATTGCGCCAAAGGAGCAATATATCATGCGTCGTCAGACGTATATCATATCGCGCGAGCGATATATTATCATTCATCCTCCCCTTTTTCGCAGGAATTACAAGCGAGATATTGACTTACACACACGCGATATGGTATTTATCAAATAGGAGGGTCAGTCAATGAAAAAGCGATTCGGAAAGAGGTTTATCACGTTTATGTTGTTTTTGGTGCTTACCATCATGATAGGCGTTTTCCCTGCCTGCGCCCCTTCGTCCACCACGAACACGGGCACGGACCCCGACGCCCCCGACGGTGAACCCTCTGAAAAGACGGGGCCGAAGTACATTGCGCACAAGGGATACAGCAGCCACTACCTTGGCAACACCGAAGCCTCCTTCGTTGCGGCGGCTAATAGGGGCTTCTACGGCATAGAGACCGACATCCGCAAGACGAAAGACGGCTATTTCGTGTGCAATCACGACGCCACCGTGGTATATGCCGACGGCTCGGAACTGAAGATATCCAACAATTTTTTGGACACCCTCACATCTTCCCCGCTCCGAAACGACAAGACGGAGGAAGCGGAATACCTCTGCACTTTCGAGACCTATCTCCGCGCATGCAAAGCGGGCAAAAAGGTGGCGGTCATCGAGCTCAAAGACTATTTCACCAAGAGCGACCTTAATACCATTTTCAGCATCATTGACGAAGAGTACGACCGCGCGCACGTATCCTTCATTTCCTTCATCTACGCGCTTCTGCCGCAGGTAAGAGAGATAGACGACACCGTCGAACTGCAATTTCTCTCGCAGACCAAGGACGATCCCTGTTTTGAAAACTGCCTCAAAAAGGGCATTTCCATCGACGTGAAGGACACCATCCTGACCAAGGAACTGGTGGACGAATTCCACGAAGCGGGGCTGACCGTGAACGTGTGGACGGTCAACGATCGGAGCATATTGAAAAAGGTGACCGCGCTCGGCGTGGACTACGTAACGACCGACCTCTTCTGCGAGAACTGAGATCATCCCACTTTTTGGGAAACGCGCAAATACAATAACCATTGCTTTATTATCAAAAACATGTTACATTTTATAAGGTAGCGTGAAGCGAAAACTCGCTCTCACCCGCCGCGCCCTTCGCGGCGAAAGGAATACTTATGAAAACGGTCATCAGAAAAGGCGTATTTGAAACCAACAGCAGTTCCACACATTCCTTATCCTACTACCCCGGCGAGGATGACGAGGGCAACGAAGGCTATACCTTTGCCTGCAAGACGCCCGCCGCGCGCCTTATCATGATCAAGGCGCAGGTCAACCATTGCCGAGGCGATCTCAGGGACGACGACAGAGCGCAAAAGTACGTATCGCTTCTCAAGGATTTCTACGATGCCTGCGTGGAGCTTTTTTGCGAGCGCGAAAAAGTGGATCCCGAAGGTATTGAGGACTATTTGGAAGCATTTGCCGCCAAGACCTTTTACGGCGACGCGGATCGCCGCTATGAGCGCAGCGGATTTAAGGAGAGATACGAGGAGAGGAGCTGCGAACTGTGCGAATCCTTCTTTGAAAACGGACCGCTCGTCGAGTGCAATTGTTTATACGACGAGGACGAGGTCAAAGAGTTCCTGCGCGACTATTTTGACATGACGCACGGCAAACCCGACCTCAAAGCGAAAGCGGAGGATCTCCTCTACGGACCCGACGATTTCTTCGCCACCGAATACAATAACGGCGTCTATCTGGTAAACACCAAATATACTTACTGAAATGCGCATCCTCGCCAAATACAAAAACGGCAATTACACAGTCACCCTCTATGACGACGGCACCAAGGTAAAGCGCACGGAGGATGACTTTTTTGTCGCCGACTTCCCCGACAGCATCGATATAAAAATCACCGACTACTGCGAAAACGGCTGTCCGATGTGTCATGAAAACAGCTCGATAAAAGGAGCTCACGGCGACCTCCGTCACCCGATCATAGACACCTTCCCTGCGGGAATGGAAGCGGCGATCGGGGGAGGAAATCCCCTCGCGCATCCCGACCTTCTCCCCTTTCTCGAAAGGCTGAAAGAGCGAGGGATCATCGCGAATCTCACCGTCAACGTCATCGACCTCAAGAAAAAGCGCGACCTCCTGGAAAGGCTCGTGAACGACCGCCTGATATACGGCTTGGGGGTCAGCTGTATGGCGTATGACGAATATGCGGTGGACTATGCCCTGTCACACCCAAACGTCGTTCTGCACTTGATCAACGGCATCTTTCCCCCAAACGACTATAAAAGAATGTACGGAAAGCCTCTGAAAATATTACTCTTGGGCTATAAATTATTCGGCAAAGGAAAGGCGTACGATTCCCCCGCCCTGCGTGAAAATATGCGAGCGACCGAAATGCAACTTGGCGAAATGCTCGACAAATTCCGCGTGATATCCTTTGATAACCTTGCGCTCAAGCAACTAAACGTCAAGGAAACAATCGGGGAAAAACTCTATGATAGCATCTATATGGGGGAGGACGGAGACGCCTCGATGTACGTCGATCTCGTCAAAAAGGAGTACTCCCTCTCGTCCTCCTCCGAAGAACGATATATGATCGCGGGGAGCCTAAGAGAGTGCTTTCACGAATTGCGAAAGAAAAAAGAATAGCACACTAAAGTAAAGTTCACCCCAAAGTGTGCTATTTTTTATTATACTGTTTCAAGTATTATCCTATTTCTCAAAGAAACGGATCACGGGAGCGGCAAGGATGCCGTTTTCGTCCAATACGTATCTGCGCACGCGGTACAGGATCGAGGTCTTGTGGTACCAGCTGGGGCTGTCCGAGCGCTTGAACTTCCTGCGGATATGCACCGCGCCAAACATACTTTCGCGGTGGGCGTAGGCGGTGATGTCCAAGGTATTCTCCCCTTTCTTGGTCTCAAAACTCGCCGTATAGGGGGCGTAGAGGATATCCTTTTCCACCCCATTCACGGCAACGGTCAAGAGCGCAGAGGCGTAGGGAGCGAAGAACTCCGCCCGCTTGCCGTCCGACGTAAAGCTCGTGTGATAGGTAATCTTGCCGCCGTAGAAGGGCATATATTGCTTGTTGATATCGCGGAAAGACAGCTTTTCGGGAAGAGCCACGATGCGCCCTTTCGTCCCCGAAAGCTTCACGCCGAACTCGCCGAGGAGATACAAGTTTTCCAAACAGTCGAACTCGCCGAGGGGAACGGTAACGTCTATGACGTTATTCCCCTTAACGATATCGATGGGGATGGTGCGGATGGCTTTGTCCACGTAGTAGCCGTCGGGGGCTGCGGTGATGGGCGCGCCGTTCACCGTGAGCTCGTACTCGTCATACTCGAGCGCGAGATGCGCGGGGAGAGCGATCTCGCTCTCCACCTCAAAGCGTAGATAGACATTTTTCTTCTCGCCGCCCTCCTCTCTGAGCCAGGGTTGCAGATCGTTGCGATATTTCGGCATCCCGAGCGCCTTCCTCGCCTTTGCCGTCACGAGGTCGAGATCCAAGCGGGCGTGATAGGCGTCGCCCACCGACCACTTTGCCTTGTCGAGGAAGAGGGCGTTGGGCTCGTGGAGAGTATAGGCGACCTCGCCGCCGAGGGTGATGGTGGAAAGGGGCGCGGCTTCCTTTTCGCTCCGGGAAGAAGCGCACTCGCCGCTTGCCTCCTCGAAATAGAGGAGCAGGCTGTCGTTATTGTACATGGTTTCGGTCACCGTGGTGGCGCCGTCCTTCCGCTCTGCGGAAAGGGGACGGATATCCCCTGTCATCGTGTCGTACAAAGTCACCGACCACTCCCCTTTCATGGAAAGAGAGAGGGTATCCTTTACGACCGTTCTGTCGTTCTTGACGGGGACGCTATGCGGATAGGGGAAGTTTACGCGCGGCGAAGTGACGAAGACCCACCTGCCACCCTCGTCCTCACGGACGGTGGCAAGGTATTTCTCGGGTTTGCGAGCAGAACGGATATCGAGTACGCCTTGACCCGCAAGGGTGGCAAGCACCGCTCTCTTTTCAAAGGGAAGCAGGACGCAGCCCGCGGCAAACGCCTCGACCTCCTCCGACGGCTCGCCCTCGACAAGCGCGGGGATATCGCCCACGAAGAGCACCTTACCACCCGCGGCGCGGAAAGAGCGCAGGAAGTCAAGGGTGGTGCGGCGCATGGTGTATAAAGAAGGAACGATGATGGTCTTATAGTGGCAAGTCCCTACGGATAGGGGGTCCGCACCTACTTGAGAGGGCAGGAGCGCCTCGGAGATATAGTCGAAGTCATAGCCGCCGAAGAGCAGCCAATCGGTGATGGAGAGGAAGCGCGTATTCAAGGTCTTTGCCGCGCAGTCCCCGTGCTTTTTGCCCGACATGTGGATGAAGTAACTCTCGATGGGATGGATGACGGCGACCTCGTTCAGCGCCTTGCCGCGGGTGAGCGCGGTATTTACGCGAGAGAAGTGATCCTCCACCGCCTTATACTTCAAGTACCAAGGAGCTTGATAGAAGATGGAGGGTGGATAGTCACGCTTCGCCTCCCCCTTCATCGTGTAGTAGGAAAGGTGGGGGACGCGCACCGTCACGCCGAGGCAGGCGAGCCAGTCGCCCTCCTCCTTGAACTTGCCGAATTCGAGCGCCCAGCGCGATACGCCGTAGCATTCGCACAGCATTCCCTCGCGCCCTTCCTGACGCACGACGGAGCGGGTCTGCAACGCCGTGGTGTACTCGTGTCTACCGCACAGCATATCGATACCGGGCAAGCCGAACTCCTTGTATTGACGCATGGTCTCGCCCACCGCGATGCTCTGCGATTCGAGGGTGGGTTCCTCCATAAGGTGTCCCGTCAAGTGGATGCCGAGTTCCTCCGCGCGCTTGCCGAGGTTGTCGCCGAAAGCGACGGCGAAGCGCTCTGTGCGATGTGTGTGATAGCGATAGCGGGTGCGATAGAGTGTGTCGCTCTTTACGTCAAAGAAGACTTCGGGCAGTTTGTCCAAGATGTCCTCGCCGAAAGCTTCCTTGTAACTCTCCGCGAAGTCGTCCGTCCAGGGGATCAGAGCCTCCTTGGGACAGGCGGAATTGCGGAAAAAGGAGATAAATTTCATCTGCGGCTCGTCGGTAAAGATGGAGGGGATGGTCTTGCCGAATTCCTCCCCAACCGCCTTTTGATAGGCGCCGTAGGTATATTCCGCAAAGGCGTCGAGAGCCCCTTTATACATGGCGTCGATATAGCCCGCCTTGTTGAACTGATCTGTGGGCTCGTCTACGACGAGATAGGCATAGAAGACCTTGCCGCAAGCCTTGTCCCCTTCCTTAAGGCGCTTATAGGAGAGGCACTTGCCGAAGCACAATTTGACCGCATAGGTGGCAAGGAGGCGAGAGCCCCCCGTCTGGCGACCGTCGAGGAAGGTGGCGTCCTCCGCCCTCTTTTTCCTCGTAAAGAGGAGACCCCTTCTACGGAACCTACCGTCCTTGGTGACGGCGCCCCCCGCGAAGCCCGAAGGATAGCGGTCCTCGTCGTAGAGCCAGGCGAGCATGTCGGTCTTTTTGGCGTCCTCTACGCATGCCTTGATGCAGGACATGAACTTCTCGCCGAGATAGGGGGTCGCGAGCCCCGAACGCGGGTGCATATGGTAGCCGCCGAGCCCCATCTCTCGGAAGACGTGCGCCTGACGCACGCATTCCTCCTCCTCCATTTCGCCGTTCCACGACCAAAAAGGCGCGCCGCGGTATTCGGCTGTCGGGTTTTTGAAAAGCTCCTCGGATAAACGTTTGTCTTCGTTTTTGTCGTACAACATAGTTGTCTCCCTTGTTTATTACAGTTCCCAAACAGCGCTTTCGTACGCCGCGTATTTGCCGTTTACGCCCCCTGCTCTCTTAGCGTTGGAAAGAAGGAGTTTCCCTTCGGGAAGTCCCGTTATCTCCTGCGCGTTTTCATAGTTGCACACGACGAGATAGCGCTCCCCGTTTAGTTCGCGCAGGTAGATGAAGCAGTCCTTTCTCTCGGGCATCAGCCGGCGCCAAGTGCCCTGCCGAAACGCCGCCCTTTCGCGGCGGAGCGTCAACAGATCTCGGTAGTAGCGCCACACAGACTTATCGCTCGCAAGGTCTATAGCGAGGTTTATCTCGTCGCTGCGCGAGGCGTAGGGAAGCCACGGCGCGGGCGCGGAGGTGAAGCCGTGCGAGGGAGTAGCATCCCAAGCGAAGGGGCGACGGGTATTGTCGCGACTGCCGAAATTGATCTCCTTGAGGAGAGTGGCTTCGTCCTTCTGCCCTTTCATCTCTTTATAATAGCCCAAGCATTCCACGTCGTCGAATGCGGAAAGGTCGTCAAAATGCGAATTGGCGCATCCTATCTCCTGTCCTTGATAGATAAAAGGGATGCCGCGGAGCAAAAAGACCGTCGTAGCGATGGTGGTAGCGCTCTCATAGCGGAGAGCGCCGTCCTCCCCCACGCGGGAATTGCACCAGGGTCTGTCGTGATTGTCGGTGAGCAGCACGTACAAAAGGTCGTGCTTTATAGTAAAGTCCTCCCACGATACGAGGATATCTTTAAACTCGTCCAACCTATGCGGCACGGGGGTATAGCGCCCCTTGCGCCCCACGGCGAGGTGAGAAAACTGGAATACACTCTTGAGTTCCCTCCTATCTTCACCACAGGTGGCGAGGATGCTCTCCTCGGTGGTCTCCGC
>DFEQ01000023.1:315-3028 GCA_002368735.1 Christensenella sp. UBA3798 | reverse complement strand
TCTAAAATATCCCCTTCGGAAGGGTCAAAAATCCAAAATTTAGAAATCACTGCACGATTTCGAGCTAGTCTATTCTGAAGTTACAAAAATAGAGCGTGTGTCCTTATCGGACAGACGCTCTTTTTCTTTGACTTCGTATAACGCCCCGTCTGCATTGTTTCTGTCTTCGCGTTTCCGACATCACGTACAAAGAGTACGCTCAATCGGAAACGCTCGCCGAGCCTCGCATACGGCACATTCTCCGAAGTCAATTAAGCTTGGGAGCGCGAAGCGCAATTCACCGGCGCAGCCTCCGCAATTCCGCATTCCGCAGGCGCGATGCGCAGTGGAGTTTCGGCTCCGCCGAAGTGAAGTTGACTTCGTCAGTGAAGTTATTCGCTTCCGCGAATAGTGAAGTTGCTCGCTGCGCGAGCAGTTAAGGATAAATGAATTGATTTATCCTTCATTCCGCATTCATTGTCTAAGCCTTGACAATCTCCTTATAAAGTATATAAAATAGATTAGCATAGTATAGGAGGGCGCGTATGCTGCACGTAAAGCCTGTCATTGATGATAGCGCAGAGAGATTTCTCGCCGCCGAAAAGGTACAGGCGAACTATTCTCAGGGCGTGGACGTTGCCTTGTATGAAGAGGAGCGCATGATCGGTGCGGCGCACGTGGCTTTTGATACGGACTGCGCCGTCCTCGAGGGCGTATATCTGACCCCCGACAGGCGCGGCTGCGGCTTCGGCGACTTCCTGACCCGCGCGGTCATGGACGCCTATACGCGCAGTTTGCCCCTCTTCAAGGTGGCGTATAAGAGCGATTATTTCCTGAAATTCGGCTTTGCAGAGTCGGAGGATGGAATGGTTATCAAGAGCGAGGAGATCGTTTTCCCCTCGCATTGCGGAGGACATAAGGGATGAAAAGCGACATTGAGATAGCGCGCGAGGTCACGCTACGCCCGATAACGGAGATCGCGGCGAAACTGGGGCTTACCGAGGACGAAATAGAACTCTACGGCAAGTACAAGGCGAAAATCGCTCGTAAAGCAGGCGGCAAGCAGGGCAAGCTGATCCTCGTGACTGCCATCAACCCCACCCCCCTCGGCGAAGGGAAGACGACGGTGTCCATCGGGCTTGCCGACGCCTTTACCCTCCTTGGCAAAAAGTGCTGTTTGGCGCTTCGCGAGCCTTCGCTCGGACCCGTCTTCGGCATCAAGGGCGGCGCTACGGGCGGTGGGTACAGTCAGGTCTTACCGATGGAGGATATCAATCTGCATTTCACGGGCGACCTGCACGCCATCACCGCGGCGAATAACCTCCTTGCCGCGCTCATCGACAACCACATCAAGTTCGGCAACGAGCTCGGCATCAAGACCATCTCCTTCCGTCGCGCGATGGATATGAACGAAAGGTCGCTTAGGAAGATCGTGCTTTGCGCCAAGGGAGGCGCGGACGGCGAACCCCACGAAGGCGGCTTCGATATCACGGCGGCGTCCGAAGTGATGACCACCCTGTGCCTGTCCGAGAACGTCATCAACCTCAAAAAGCGGCTTGCCAAGATCATCGTGGGTTACACGGAGAGCGGTAAAGCCGTGACGGCGGGCGACCTCGGCGCGGAGGAGGCGATGACCATCCTCTTAAAGGACGCCATCAAACCCAACCTCGTCCAGACCATCGGCGGCACTCCCGCCTTTATCCACGGCGGACCCTTTGCCAATATCGCGCACGGCTGTAACAGCGTTATCGCCACCAAGACGGCGCTCTCCCTCTCGGACATCACGGTCACGGAGGCGGGCTTCGGCGCCGACCTCGGGGCGGAGAAGTTCCTCGATATCAAATGCAGAGTGGCGGGGCTGAAGCCCTCGGCGGTCGTACTGGTCGCCACGGTGCGCGCCCTGAAGTATAACGGCGGCGTGGACAAGAGCGAGCTTACCCATGAAGACCTCGCGGCGCTCGAGAAAGGCATCGTGAATCTCGGCGCCCACATCGACAATCTGACGGGGGTCTTCAACGTCCCCCTCGTCGTATCCATCAACAAATTCGGTACCGATACCGACGCGGAGATCGCCTTCGTTCAAAAATACTGCTCGGAGAAGGGGGTCAAGGCGGTCGTCAACGAGTGCTTCGCAAGGGGCGGCGAAGGCGCTATCGCCCTTGCGGGAGAGGTGCTCACTGCGGCGGAAAGGGAGTACACCCTGCGCTACGCTTACGAACTCACCGACCCCTTGAAGGTGAAGATAGAAAAGGTAGCGAAGCGCGTCTACGGCGCGGCGGAAGTGACATTCTCGGAGGTTGCGGCGGCGAAACTGGCGCTTGCGGAGGAGCAGGGCTTCGGCTCCTTCCCCGTGTGCATTGCAAAGACGCAATATTCCCTCTCCCCCGACCAAAAGGCACTCGGGCGTCCGACGGGCTTTACCTTCCCCGTCACCGACGTGACGGTCAGGGGCGGCGCGGGATTCGTGGTGGTGGAGTGCGGCTCGGTCATGCTGATGCCCGGTCTCCCCAAGGTGCCCAATGCATATAAAATGACCATCAATGAGGACGGCGTGATAGACGGTCTGTCCTAATTCGTAATGCGTAATGCGTAATGCGGAATGTAGGGTCGCGTTGCTCTGAAATCATCCTCATTTAGGGAGCGGAGAGAATGCAAAATCTATCCCTACATCCTTAACTGCGAACGGAGTGAGCAACTTCACTATGAGCAAAGCGAATAACTTCACTGACGAAGT
>DFEQ01000023.1:0-255 GCA_002368735.1 Christensenella sp. UBA3798 | reverse complement strand
AACTTCACTGACGAAGTCAACTTCACTCGCCGATAGGCGAACTTCACAGCGCGCCGCGCTAGTGGAACGCGGAAGCAAAACGAGCGAACTAAACTGTAAACAGATACCTTGTTATTGAAAAGACGGGGAGAAATATATGGAAAGTACGAATTTTATTGAAGAGATCATCGAAAGCGAACTTGCCGAGGGCAAGGTGAAGAAGGTCATCACCCGCTTCCCGCCCGAACCCAACGGCTATTTGCACGTCGGACACGC
>DFEQ01000030.1 GCA_002368735.1 Christensenella sp. UBA3798 | reverse complement strand
AGATCATCGACGCCATCTGCAAGGACCCCGAAAAGGGCGACGTTTACGAGGGCAGAGTCGCTCGTATCATCCCCATCGGCGCCTTCGTTGAGCTTGCTCCGGGCAAGGACGGCATGATCCACATTTCCAAGCTTTCCAACGAGAGAGTGGAGAAGGTGGAGGACGTCGTGAACATCGGCGATCTCGTCAGGGTCAAGGTCATCAAGATCGACGAGAAGAAGAGGATTGACCTCCGCTTGATGGAGATACTGGAGAAAGCGGAATAATTCGCTGTAAGAAAAATCGGCAAGCCTTTATGGCTTGCCTTTTTTTTAACCAATTACCTCGCTGACCGTAAGTAGTGATATATTCGCATGTTGATATGCCTCGATTATTTCAGGGAGGGCTTTTATTGTTTGTGTTTTCGGGTGCATGAGTATGAGGTCGCCGCTCGCGATATCCTTGGTTGCGCGCTTGATGAGAAGGGCGGGGTCGGCGTCGCGCCAGTCGATGGTGTCCTTTGTCCAAAGGATCATTTTCTGCCCAAGGGCGCGACACGCTTTCTCGGTATTTTCCCCAAAGGAACCCGACGGCGGGGCGAATAGGGTGACGGTCTTTCCCGTAATTTCTTTGATCAAACGATTGGTCTTGACTATCTCCTCTTTGTTTTGTTCTAATGACAGTTTTGCGTGGTCTTTGTGGAGGTATCCGTGGCAGCCGAGTTCCTGTCCCGCCTCTAAAATCGCCACAATAGCTTCTCTGTTATTCTCCGCCCATATCCCTCCGATGAAAAATGTTGCTTTTGCCGAATATTTCCGCAAAATCGACAATATTTCCATGACGATATCACTGCCTTCGTATACGTTGAACATCAGCGCCGCTCCACCCCTTTCGGCGTTCCCTTTGTAGATGGCAAAGTTCCCGACGCTCGCCGTGCTGTTGTCTTGCGGAACTGTCACTCCCGTGATAAAAGCGAGAGCTACTATCGTTAGGACGATGACGAGGCTCGAGATGAGCTCCGCTACTTTGCGCGACGTGGGTTTCGGAGGGAGGTTGTTTGGCAATACTTTTTTCATACCAAATGTATATGCCGGTGTCAAAAAAAGTTTGTAAAAATTTTCGCTTTGCCTTTACATAATTTTAGTAATTATGTATAATAGTTGTATGAATGAGATCATCGCTCTGCCGAGCGGCGTTCGCTTGGCTTATCAAAATATACCCTATATCCGTTCGGTCGCGCTCGGCGTTTTCGTGAAGATAGGTAGCAGAAATGAGCTCCCCATAGATAACGGCATCGCGCATTTTACCGAGCATATGATGTTTAAAGGTACCGAGAAGCGCACCGCTTTTGACATTGTCAAAGAGATGGATGCACTGGGCGCCAACATGAACGCCTTCACTTCCAAGGAGCTCACGGGGTATTATTTTCAATGCATCGACGATACGGTGGACGATTGCGCGGAGATACTTTCCGACATTCTATTGCATTCCACCTTTCCTGAGACTGAGCTGGTCAAGGAGCGCGGCGTCGTCCTCGAAGAGATCGATATGGTAAACGATATCCCCGACGACTTGTCGCAGGACCTTTGTTGCGCCGCTTATTGGGGGGATCATCCCCTTGGCAGGACCATCCTCGGCCCGCGCGAGAACGTGGAGCGCTTTACCCGCGACGACCTTATCTCCTTCGTCTCTTCCTATTACACGGCGGATAACGTCGTGATCTCGATATGCGGCAATATCTCGCGTGAGAAAGCTGTCGAAGTCGTGATGAAGTATTTTACTTTCCCCGCGCGCTCTCTCGCTAAGCGTACCTTCGAGCTGCCCGCATCCTTCGGCGGCAGGGTGGAACGCGTGTACAAGGATATCGAACAGGCGAACCTTACTATCGCCTTTCCCGCTCTATCCTATCCCGATCCAAGACTTCTCGGTCTGTCCGTCATGTCTTGTGCCCTCGGCGGTGGTATGAGCAGTATCCTGTTTCAGGAGATCAGGGAGAAGCTCGGGCTGGTCTATTCGGTCTATAACTATCTTTCCACCTACGAGGACGTCGGCGCGCAATGCATCTATCTCGGCACCAATCCCAAGAACCTGCCCAAGGCCGTCTCCGCCCTCAAAAAATGCATCAAAGAGTTCTGCGATACGGGCATGGACGAGGAGTGCTTCCATCGCGCTAAGCAGCAGGTGAAGGGTGGGCTCACCATTGGCGGAGAGGGCAGTATGACCATCATGCGTACTATTGCAAAGAGCGCACTGTTTATGAATAAGCCCTTCGACGTGGACGTACGCCTTGCCGAGTTGGAGGCGCTTACGCTTGATGAAGTCAACGAAATGATACCCCGTTTCCTTGATACAACGGAAATCGGCGTGGGATACGTGGGCAAAGAGCCCGAACTTGATTTGACGGAGATTTATCAATGAGAGGATCCGATACCAAGAAAACGAAAGATACGGCGAAGAAACGCGGCATTTGGCTCCCGCTGACGCTCTTTTTGTCGCTTCTTTTCATATTGCTCTCGATGATAGGTCTTTTTGGCACTACGTTGAAGGGTTTTTTCCTCGGTGTATTCGGCTTTAGCGGATATGCGCTCGTTTCACTTGCCATCATCCTCTATATCCTCGCTCTCCTAGGCGTCCTCCGTGGCAAGATGAAGGGCAGGACGATCGCGTACATCGTCGTTTGCTCCTTTATCCTTCTACTCTTCTTGCAGGTTATCACGGGGGAGTTTAAAAAGCTCTCGTACGACAGCCTATCTTCCTATCTCGACGCCTGTTATGCCGCGGGGGCGGGTACGAGCGGCGGCTGGCTTTTTGGTCTCATCGCCTATCCTCTCTTGTCCTTTATCGGCAAGTATTCGGCGATACTCTACGCCGTGCTCTTCTTCGTCGTCCTGTTCTTTGCCTTCCTGCCCTTTATGCGTGGGGAGAAGGGCGCTTCTTCCGTTGCCGATCGACCCGATGCTCGTCAAGCCGACGTTATCCCTAACGACGGCAGGGAGCTCTTTGTTGACAGCGTGCGCCCGGGACAACGTGACGCGCAAAAGATACGCATGAAAGGTTTGTTCGGCGGCAATGGCGCCGAGCCCCGGTTCTTTGATTACAACGACGAACGTCCGCTGACTTTGTCGGAAGGGGTGATACCCGAGCCGCAAGCGGCGCAGTTCGACGTATACGGCGGCAGGACGGAGACCTTTGAGGATGATTCCTACGAGGAGTATCCTTACGTCGCACCTCGCGGTGCGGACAGACGTCCGACTCTGCCCGATAGCTATGAGGATGACGATATGCCCGCCTTCGTAAAGAGGCTTGCGGGTGACCGCGCACGGGCTAACCGTACTCTGTACGGCGACACCACCTTTGATTCGATCCCGGACGAGCCGCGTTTTAATACGCGCACGCAGGACGCGCCTTCGGACGTGCCCGTCGCACCGCAGCCCGCGGAGCCTACGCGACCCGCGCCCGTAGCGCCCGTTTCTACCCGGCCCGCGCGTCCCGCCCCCGTCGCACCCAAGCCGAAGGTCCGGACAGACGGCATTATCGAAAAAATGTCCGACTTAGAGAGGTTGCGTGATAGGGAAGGGACGAGACCCACCTCTCGCACCACCTTTATCGGTGAAAATGTCGTGCCCGTTCAGCCTGCTTTGAACGAGTCCGTGGTGGACCCCGTCGCGGAGGAAACCCACGAGCCCGAGCCAACTTATACGCAAACCTTTATCGCACCCGAACAAACGGAAGCCCCGACTGCACCTGCGGAGAGTAAGCCTCTCGGAAGCAGAACCATCACGCCGAGTGACGCATCGACGATGGAACCGGTAGAGGAGCCTTACGTACCCGATCACCAGACCGCGCGCGTCATAGAGCCTGCACCTATCCGTCCGCTTGAGCGTCAGGTCGCGCCGCAGGAGGACGCGCCTGTTGAAGCAAACAAACCCACGAGGAAGCCTCGTTCCGATATCGGCGGCACCCATCGTACCCAAGATAACGGCTATATCGACCCCAAGAAACTCACGCAGATGAATATCGAGCAGGTCGAGCAAGAGGAGGAGGTCGAACCTCCCGTAAGGCCCTATACGGCGCCTTCGGTCTCCTTGCTTGACGAATATCCGCCGATGGGAAACGACGAAGACGTTGAACAGAAAGGAGAGATGCTGGTTTCCGCGCTCCGCTCTTTCCATATCGAGACCGAGATAGTGGACCACAAGACGGGCCCCACCTTTACCCAGTTTGCCGTAAGGTTGCCTGACAATATGTCGGTCAACAAGCTGACCCCGCTCGAGAAGGATATCAAGCGCAAATTGATGGTGGAGAAGAATATCCGTATCATTCCCTCTGTTCCCGGCTTAGACGCCGTGGGTATCGAGCTACCCAACGATAAGACCTCGACCGTCGGGCTGCGTTCCATTATCAGTTCTCCCGTCTTTGAAAAGGAAGGGAAACTCAATTTCGCCATCGGTGTGGACGTCAGCGGCAAAGCCGTATACGGCAACCTTTTAAAGATGCCGCACCTTCTCGTAGCAGGTTCTACCGGAAGTGGTAAGAGCGTAGCTATCAACGTGATGATAACGAGCATCATGTATCACTATTCGCCCGAGTTCGTCCGCTTTATCATGGTAGACCCCAAGAAGGTCGAATTGGCGAGATACAGAGAGATGCCCCACATGCTGCTTCCCAATCCCGTCAACGACGCGGATAAGGCGGTCAATGCATTGACTTGGGCGGTCAACGAGATGGAGCGCCGCTATCAACTCTTGATGGAAAACGGTTGCTTGGATCTCGGCGAATATAACGCCATGCAGAAAAAGCGCGGCGAAAAGGGGCTCTATTACATCGTATTCATCATCGACGAGATGGCGGACCTCATGAGCGTTGCAAAGCGCGAAGTGGAGGATAGGATAGGGCGTTTGACCGCCAAGGCACGTGCCGCAGGTATCCACCTCGTCATCGCTACCCAGCGTCCTTCCGTGGACGTCATCACGGGTGTGATCAAAAACAACATCCCCACGAGAATAGCTTTCAAGGTCACCTCTTTTACCGATTCGAAGACCATTCTCGACCGCGGCGGCGCTGAGTCTCTGTTCGGCAACGGCGATATGCTTTACGTTCCGCCCGACGGCGGCGACCCCATCCGTTTGCAAGGACCTTTTATCAGCAATCCCGAGCTTAAGACCATCGTTTCCTTTATCAAGGAGAATAACGACGCCCGCTACGATAAGGATGCCGACCGCTTGATACAAGCGCCCAAAGAGGCTCCCCCCGAGCCCAAGGATCAGCAGGAGACCGATGACGACGGTGAAGATCCCTTATTCGCCGAGTCGCTTCTCTATCTTATCAACAGCGGGGAAGCGTCGATATCGAAATTGCAGATAAAATTCCGTATCGGTTACGGCAGGGCGAAGCGCCTGGTCGAAACGATGGCGGAACGCGGCTATTTGGGCCCTGCGGAAGGGGGCAATAAATCTCGTCAGGTCATCATCACGCTTGACGAATACTATCAGCTATACGGCAACGGCGACGATGACGGCGAAGGTGGGCAAGAAGGATGAAAGTAGGTGCTATCTCTCTCGGATGTGATAAAAACAGGGTGGATACAGAGCGTCTGCTCGGTTTTGTGCTGCAAGCCGGGCATGAGATAGTGAACACCATCGACGAGGCGGATATCGTCATCGTCAATACCTGCTCCTTCTTAAAAAGCGCGGTAAAGGAGAGTTTGGACGCCGTCTTTGAAGCGCGCTCGCACGCCAACGTCAAATATCTCATCGTTGCGGGCTGTTTGCCCATGCGCTATTTAGACGAACTGGCGAAAGAGGACGGACTTCGCGAAGCAGACGCCATCATTGACAATACCTGCTACGAGCGTATCGGTGAAGTCATTCGCGACGTTTGCGCAGGGAAAAGGGTGGTCATGACCGCTATGCCCAAGGAGCAATATGCCCCGACTCGCGTGATCACCACTCCCTATCACTACGCCTACTTGAAGGTGTCGGACGGTTGTGACAACCGTTGCACTTTCTGCGCGATACCTTCCATTCGCGGCCCGTATACCAGCACTCCCATCGAGGAGCTCGTCGCCGAGGCAAAGGCGCTTGTAGCACAGGGGGTAAAGGAGCTCATCCTCGTGGCGCAAGACGTTACGCGCTACGGCATAGACCTCTACGGCGAGCCTCGCTTGCTTGCTTTATTGCATGAGCTTGTGGCGCTCCCCGTCGATAAAATACGCCTATTGTATTGCTACCCCGATATGTGCTCGAACGAGCTCATCGATTACATAGACAGCGAGCCGAAACTCGCCAAATACATAGATATGCCGATGCAGCACGCCTCGGACGGCGTTTTGAAACGCATGAATCGTCATGACACCGCTTCCTCTCTGCGCGATAGGATCGCCTATATCCGCTCCAAAAAGAGCAATATCGCCATCCGTTCAACCTTTATGGTGGGTTTCCCGCAGGAAACGGAGGCGGAGTTTGAAGATCTGATAACATTCCTCACGGAGGAGCGCTTGGACAACGTCGGCTTCTTTATGTATTCGCAGGAAGAGGATACACCTGCGGCGCGTATGAAGGGTCAGGTCGAGTATTCGGTAAAAAGGGAGCGTTTCAACAGAGTGGTCGCTATCCAATCCACGATAGCGGAGCAAAAGGCGAAGGCAATGATAGGCGAGGTGGTGGAGGTCGTCTACGACGGCATCGACTACGATAAACAGGCATTCTACGGACACACCGAACGGCTGTGCCCCGACGTGGACGCCAAGGTGTATTTCACCTCTGACGACCCCGTTGATATCGGGGAGAGTTATCCCGTCCGAATAGAGAAAACCAAGAAATTGGATCTGTACGGAAAAGCGGTAAGGAGCAAAGGATGAATTTTGCGACCAAGTTGACTCTATCGAGGATAGTGGCGATCCCCGCGATCGTCGTGCTCTTTTACGTGGTCTTTCCCTTCCACTATCTTGCGGCGGCGCTTCTCTTCGTGCTTGCCGCTATCACCGATATGATAGACGGTAAGGTAGCGAGGAAGCGGGGCGAAGTTACCGAGCTCGGCAAACTTCTGGACCCCATCGCGGATAAAGTGCTCGCTTGCACCGTGCTCATCATGCAGGCTGCCGGCGGCGACGCGATGATGTTATGCAATCCGCCCGTCGGC
The DNA here is from genome assembly GCA_002368735.1 of Christensenella sp. UBA3798. Taxonomy (GTDB): domain Bacteria; phylum Bacillota; class Clostridia; order Christensenellales; family CAG-1252; genus CAG-1252. The sequence continues at coordinate 1,693 of DFEQ01000030.1, read as the reverse complement.
GTTATCTGTACCGCCCTCATCGTTTCGCGTGAAGTGCTGATAGGGGCTCTCAGGACTCTTGCGGCGCATAAAGGGGTCATCCTTGCCGCCGATAAGTTCGGAAAAGTGAAGACGGCGCTCATCAATTCGGCGATCCCCATCATGATGATCTCGGACCTTCATATCGCCGTCAAAATAGCGGGCAACGTTCTCTTCTTTGCGGGCTTCGTATTCGCTATGATTTCGGGAGTGAACTATATCCTTGCCAATCGCTCGCTTCTTTGTTATAAGGCGACGAAGGAGGGGAAAGATGACTGATCGCCTCGTCTTTAAGATATTCGGCTACTCCGAGGAGGAGATGCGTTCCGCTCTCGCGTCTGAGGGGATAGCGCCTCTTTCCGTCAGCGTGGAATGTTTGGACGCGACCCTTGTCATTTCGGCAGATAGCATGGAGCGCGAGGATATCACCCTCCGCGTCTACGCGCTCTTTCCCGGCTGTTTATATCGCGAAGGGGAAGGGAGCCTTGCCGAAACGGTGCTCGAGCGCTTGCGTTTATATAATGCCAAACTGTGCGTTGCCGAGAGCTTGACGGGCGGCATGATCGCGAGTATGCTCGTGGACGTGCCGGGATGCAGCGAAAATTTCCTCGAAGGCATCGTCTGCTATTCCAACGAGTCTAAAATGGTGCGCCTCGGCGTTTCGCCCCGCACCCTTGAGAGGGAAGGAGCCGTGTCCGAGGAGGTCGCTTGTCAGATGGCGACAGGACTCATGCGTCCCGGCGTCAATTACGCGTTGTCCACGACGGGGATCGCGGGACCGGGGGGCGGCACGGATAAAAAGCCTGTCGGACTGGTATATATCGGCGTAGCGGACGAACTGAAGTGCGAAGCTACCGAGTGTTTATTCGAGGGGACGCGCGACGAAGTGCGCAGGATGTCTGCGTATACGGCACTTTACCTTCTGTGGAAGCGATTGGTCAAGCCCATCGACTTCGAAAATATGGTCATAGAGTGATACCGCCCGGGGCAGTACGCTTTATTATAAATAAATTTATAGGAGAAAACGATATGGACAATGAAAGAACGAACGTGACGCCCATCGACGAGAAAAAGCTCGAAGAGAAGCGTAAAGCATTGGAACAAGCGATCCAACAAATCGAAAAAGTACATGGAAAAGGCTCTATTATGAAGCTCGGCGACGGCTATGCCGTCAAGGTCGAAGTCATTCCCACGGGATGCTTGGCTCTCGACCACGCGCTTGGCATCGGCGGACTGCCGAGAGGTAGGATAGTGGAGATATACGGGCCCGAGTCCAGCGGTAAGACTACGGTATCCTTGCACGTCATCGCCGAAGCGCAGAAGCTCGGCGGCACGGCGGCATTCATCGATGCGGAGCACGCGCTCGACCCCGAATATGCCAAGAAGCTCGGCGTCAATACCGAAGACCTCTACATCTCTCAGCCCGACAACGGCGAGCAGGCTCTCGACATCGCGGATTACCTCGTCAGGAGCAACGCGGTGGATATCATCGTCATCGACAGCGTGGCGGCTCTGACCCCGAAGTCCGAGATAGAGGGAGATATGGAGCAGCAGAACGTGGGCGTACAGGCGAGACTGATGTCCAAGGCTCTGCGTAAACTCACCGCCATCATCAATAAGAGCAAGACCTGCGTGATCTTTATCAACCAACTGCGTGAGAAGGTCGGCGTGATGT
>DFEQ01000017.1 GCA_002368735.1 Christensenella sp. UBA3798 | reverse complement strand
AGCTAATGGGACGCGAGCCCATCTTCTACCGCTAAATCGCTTTGACCCCTCTGAGATGCCTCAGTGTGGTCTTATCCGGTATTAGCAGCCGTTTCCGGCTGTTATCCCTGTGTAGAAGGCAGGTTGCTCACGTGTTACTCACCCGTTCGCCACTAAATAAGTCCGAAAGTATCGCTACAACCAGTCTTATTCCGTTCGACTTGCATGTGTTAGGCATGCCGCCAGCGTTCGTCCTGAGCCAGGATCAAACTCTTAAGTTTAATCTTGGTTTTACGCTATCGCCTCTCACGAGGCTTCGCGCTCAAAACTCATATAAAATATGAATTGACAGAAATCACTTGCATATAATTCTTGCTTAATCTATTTTGTTGTGAAGTTTCGCTTTGTCACCACCCCCTTGGGGTGATAACCTCTATATCTTAACAGGAAAAAAAGGGCTTGTCAACAGGTTTTTTTGAATTTTTTCGGAATTTTTCGGACTTTTTTTAAAATTTTTATTCCACCCGCGATCGTCCGCTTTTTGCCCACAATATCTTGTGTTTTTCCGCCCCGAAAAACACAATGCCGCGCCTATTCCTTATATAATACGCGTACACGATCGCGCGCGCACGCGTGAGAGCAAAAACGGCGCATTGCGGCGCTCGCCCCGCCCTGCCTTCCTTTTAAACGTCTCTTCTCGGAGCGGGAATGCCTCCAAAGCAAAAGCTGCACACGTACGCCCGAACGCGCAGTCGACGGCGAAGCGTGGCGCAAAGACAAACGCTCTGAGAGTGCGCAACGAAAGAACGATCGAGGCGATGGAGAGTGGTGCTCGGGCAAGCGCTCCCCCGCCCGTCTTCTTTTAACATCTCATTCTCGAAGCAAAAGCTGCACACGTACACCCGAACACGCAATCGACGGCAAAGAGTGGTGCAAAGACAAACGCCCCGAGAGCGCGGACGGGCGCGTACTCCTTGTACGTAACCGGTCGCGCGAGCTCAGTAGAGCCGTATTTGCGCCGCTATGCGTCGTCGAAAGTGTTTTAGTTTTTTTTGACGCAAAGAACATCATCGGCAGAACAGCCGAGGAAAGAGCAAAGTCTGGAAAGCGTACTGAGTGAAGGCTGGATCCTGCCCGAAAGATATTGCGATACCGTGGGGTTGCTGACGCCGAGCGCTCGCGCTATCTCGGTCTTCGTCCGCCCGGAATGCTCTATCTCGCTACGGATGTTCTCGCTGATAAGTTCATCAAGGGTCTTCATATCATCAGTATATTAAGCATTGCCTAAATAATGCTTGACATTTAGGTAATACCTAAATTATACTGACCTTATGCTTTTTACAAAGGAGGATCTATTATGGCAGAAAGCAAAGGAAAATCGGCAAAGAAAAAGGCAAAGATCAAACTGTGGATCGAAGTTCTCATTTTGGACGCAATCAGCATCGCGCTGATCGTCGTCGGAAGCACTGCGCTTGAGGGCACCCTCAGTGGCATTTTGATGGGACTCGGCATCCTCTGGCTCTTTGGCGGCGTCATACACTTCTTCTCGACAAGGAAGAGGATCAAGAGGTCGTTCTGCAGCAAGTGCGGTGCGAAGTTCAACTACGACAGGGACATCGGCTGGAGCGTGACGTCGACAAGCTCCACCGCGCAGAAGACCACGGCGTCCATACAGATCGAGTGTTCTTGCCCGGAGTGCGGACACACCGACGAACACGGCGCAACGGTGACCACCTCTTACTACGACAAAAACAAACATTGCTGGATCGAGAAGAACGTCAGGACCGAGGTGAAAAAACTTTTCGTCAAATAATAACACAACAGCCAAAAAACCAAGAAGGTTCGCATGGGGTGCGAACCTTCTTCTTTTCAACAGACACTTTTTTACATTTCAACGTGCGTGGGGAGAGTGGCACAAAGACAAACGCTCCAATCTACCAACATCCTATTTACGCCAATCAACAAAAGAAGGGAGGATATCCTCCCTTTTTTGTTTCAGGCACACTCGCGAAAGCCCCTTTTTTCCATTCCCAAAACAGGACGACCGGGCTTGCCGCACGCGCGCCCCTTGCGAGCGCGAAGAAACCGCAGAGACGAGGCTCGACAAAAGGCGACGAATGAGCGTACTTGACCCGTACGTGATTTCGTCGCCTTGCAGTCAGAAACAAAGTATATGCGAGTTTATTTGCGCTCGGTTGAACAATACTTTAATACCGCTACTAACGTCTTTCCGTCTATAATCTCCCCGGAAAGGCACATCTTATACAAGTCCTCGATCTTGACGTACTTGAGCTCGAGGAATTCGTCGTCGTCGGGCTTGGCGCCGACGTAGGTGAGGTCGGTGGCAAGGTACACGCGGATGATCTCGCTGGAGTACCCGCAGGTGGGATAAAACATTGCAAGTGGGGTCATCTTGCCCGCAACGAGCCCCGTTTCCTCCCTAAGCTCGCGATGAATGGCTTCGTCGGGCTGCTCCCCGACCTCCAGCTTGCCCGCGGGGATCTCCCACAACTCACGCCCCGTAGGATAGCGATATTGTCTGACGATGGGCACGTAGCCCTTGTCGTCCACGGCGAGGACGGCTACGCCGCCGCGGTGCTCTACGGACTCGCGCAGGGACTCCGCCCCGTTCGGGAGGAGTATCCTGTCGTTTCTGACGTTGATGATCCTGCCCTTGAAAACGTAGCGTTTTTCGGCGGTGGTCTCCTTAAAGACCTTGCCCGCGCCGAACTCTCTGTCCTTGTAATCGCTCATGGCTCCTCCTTAAAAAAAGCCGGCTCATCGGCCGGCTCTTTCGTTTAGTTCTGATACTGCTCGATGAGGTCTTGGTAAACCTTTTCGAAATAGGTGATCTCGACGTCGTTCTTCAAGGCGTTCTGATAGAAGTCCTTCTTGAACGCGCCGATCTTTTCGTCCTTCTTATTGCTCTCCAGCTTCTCCACGATGTCGTAGGCGATGGTGCCCTTCGCGGGGGTGACGGTGGCAGTCTCCTCGTCATTCTCCGCCGCCTTGTAAGAGGTGTAGTCGGTGATGGCGTCCGCGGGGATGGCGACCATGCCGTCCGTCAAAGCCTGCGTCTCCACGTTGGGGTCGAGCGCATAGCCCGAAAGCATGATCACGTGGATGCCGTAGGTGGTGTAGCAATAGCCGAAGGAGCCGACTCCCGAACCGACGATGTAATAATCGGAACTCTCCTTTTCAAGCTCGGTGCCGTAGGCAAGGAGGCGAGAGAGCTCGGTGAAACTTTCCACGTAGTCGCTCTCGTCCATGCTGAGGCTGTAACCGAGCTTGCCATCCGAAAGGGTGGTAAAGAAGCTCTCGTCGTCGTTGGTCATATAGATCCACTTCTTGAAGACCTTGAGATTCTCCGCGCGCTCCTCCGCGGTGGACGCGTCGCTCATCGCGGCGAGGTCCTCATACATCGCAGCGCGCAGGTCGAGGATGTCGAAAGTGCCGTCCTCTTTGGCGTTCAACGTCTTATTATCACCATAGGTGATCGTCTTGAGGTAGCGCTTGTTGGGGCACTTCTCGCAGGTGCAATTCTCGTCCGTGCACTCGCCGGGGTTTTCGCCCGTATAGTTCTCGCAAGAGATGCAGGTGCAGTCCTCATCCTCGCACTTGGCATCCTTGTCGTACTCGGGATTGCTGACGTACATGGAGCTCTCGTCGATGAGCCCTTTCTTGACCTCCCAAAGTGCGTCGCTGTGCGATGTCTTCTCGCTCTTCAGGGCATCGTACTCTTTCTTGAGGTCGGAAGAGAGCCCCAGGAGGGTGTGCAGCACGTAGAAGATCTTGTCGTCCTTGTGCACGATCTGCGTCTTCACGGCGGGGCTGTCCACGGCGCTCGAATACTCCTTGGCGCCGAGCTCAAGCTCTTGCAACTGGTCGTTCAAACGCTTCTGATACTCGGCGAGGATTTCCGCCTGCGTAACGCCGGTGGATTCTTTGCCCTTTATCTCCTCACAAGCGGTGACTGCCTGAGACTTCAGCTTGGAGAGGTAGTAATATTCGTAATTGCGATAGTTGGTGCTCATCTGCTTTTCGAGCCTGCGCTTCGCCTCGGAGAGCGCCTTGTACCTTGCGGAGTCGGAGGTCTTGACGTCTTCGATCTGCTTGTCGAGGTCTACCTCGAAGAGAGCGGGGATCTCGGTCTTTTCCGCACTTTCCTCCTCGTCGTCCTTGGGAAGAGCGGGGCGCGACACCTTCGCATCGACGATGGCTACGTCGAAGGTCGCGCTCTTCTTTCCGAAGGAGACGGTTATCTCCACCTTCTCGGAAACGTTCTCGCTGCTAAAGCCCGTCACGGTGTACTCGTCCCTATCCAGTGTGACGACGTCGGTGGAGTCTTCGTAGACGACGCCCACCTTCAAACCGTTCTCGATAAAGCTCTCGCCCTTCTCATAGGTGAGTTTCCAGGGCTTGGAAATGACGGTCAATTCCTTCACGTTATCGGTGGAGTGCTTGGTGACGGACTTCTCGATCTCGGACTCGTACGCCTCAAGGAAGGAGTCGAAACTCTCCTGCATCTCCTTGTTGTATGCTTCGATGGCGGCGATGAGGTCCTTTTTCGGCAGGACGCTCACGATCTCCTTGATGCGCGCCGCCGCGTCGTATGCCTTGCCGACGGTGGATGCCGCCGTTGCCGCAGCCTTCTCTTCGTCGGTGCCCTTCGCCATCACGAGCTTATAAAGCTCGTCGATGCACATCAGAGTGTATGCCTCGCTCTCCGCCAAACTCTCGTTCGCCTGCTTGTAGCTGACGTCTATTTTGTCGAGCATCTTCTGGTAATCGTCCGCCGTCATGGCGCCCTGCTGATAATAGTAGTAGTTGTTGTAAACAAAATTGTAGATGGTCGCATTCAGTTCCAGCTTATCCACCTGCGAAGAGCGCCCCGCGTAGGACACGGAAGCCGTGACCTGCTTGAAATCACGCTCTGTGTTCTTGGTGCAAGCCGTTGCCACGATCGCGGTGATCGCGAGAACGAGGATCAATAGAAAAGCGAGCAGTTTCTTTTTCATGTACGATAAACTCCTTTTATCCCGGGTGCCCGGAAGGCGCGGATATGCGCCCATAATATTATAGTGTACTTTGATATTATACATAACCCGCGCGAAATGCGCAAGTCAATATTGATAATTTTTCCGTTTTGCGGAGATTACATTCACGAAAAGACCGAAAAAAGATGCGATTTAGCGCACCGTGCGAGCGGGTGCATGGGCGCGATATATTGCCTGCGGCAATGCGATATATCCTAACGGATGCGATATACGGCTACGCCGTGCGATATGCCGCAATACCCCCAAAAGTCCATTCGACTTTTCGGGGTCCCCAACGCGGCACGATATGTCCTTGGGGCTATCCGCTATTCCGCATCCCGCATTGATCCTGCTCCGCAGGACACCCTAATGTCGGCGAAGCCGATACATCATGCGCCCATAGGGCGTACATCATGTCACCGCAGGTGATACATCATGTCGGCGAAGCCGATACATCGTTGGCACGCAGCGCCTGCTGCCGCACTATGCGATGGCTTCGCCACGCAGCGCTTTAACGAACTTGATGAGAACGCGCACCTTTGCGGACACGAGCCCGCCCTTGACCGCGTAGCGCGCTTCGCCATCTTGGCATCCCGCTTCGCGCATATCGGAGGATAATAGCGCAAGGGCGTTTCTCATCGCGGCGGAGGTCATGAATTCGAGGTCGGTGTACAATATGGAAACGGAGTCCTTGTCCACCTTGATGCGCTTCACGGGGAGGGAGGCGGCGAGCCCTTTGAGGAGGGCTATCTCCACGAGGGCGTGCACCTGCCGCGGCGGCATACCGAAGGATTCCTCAAGCTCGGAGAGAATGGCGTTTTTGCCTTTTTCGTCCGCGATGGCGGCTATCTTTTTATAGAAACGGATGCGGGCGAGTTCGCTCGTAACGTAATCAGCAGGGAGATAGGCGTCCTCCTTGACGAGCATCTCCACGCTCCCGTTTTCGGGCACGGCTTCGCCGTTCAGCTCCGCGATGGCTTCCTTGAGGAGGGTGCAGTACATCTCGTAGCCCACCCTCTCGATATGTCCGTGCTGCTCGGCGCCGAGCACGTTGCCCGCGCCGCG
>DFEQ01000095.1 GCA_002368735.1 Christensenella sp. UBA3798 | reverse complement strand
CCAAGGCATCCACCCTACGCTCTTTGTAGCTTAATCATCTTTAAGAGCCTCTCGGCTCTCAAAAGTCATATAACTTCTCGTTAGTTTAATGTATCCTCAGCAAAATATCTTATATAGTGAATCGTTCGTATTACTCTTTACTCTTCATTTTTAGATATTTTTTCTAATTGATGAGATTTCGTGCCATCCTGTGACACAAAACCTCCTATGCAGTTGTCAATGTGCTTGAAGCGACTACAGTCGCTTTGATGGGGGTGCGATCTCTCGCACTGGTGGGCTCAAGTAGACTCGAACTACCGACCTCACGCTTATCAGGCGTGTGCTCTAACCAACTGAGCTATGAGCCCGCATCTTGGTGGAGATGATCGGGTTCGAACCGGTGACCTCCTGCTTGCAAGGCAGGCGCTCTACCAACTGAGCTACACCCCCAAAAAGAGCGCTTGTCTTATAGACAGCTTTATAATATTATCATTTCAAAAAACAAAAGTCAATACTTTTTTCGGAATTTTTAGCATTTTTTTCAAAAAAATTCGGAGCCCCGAAAAGCACCCGAATTTTGACGGTTTTCAGCGCTCTCGAAGGCTCAGAACATCTTCTTTTTTGCAAGGAAAATGCCCGAAATGATGGCAAGAACGACGCTGATGGCGCACACGATGGTAAAGCCCCAGGGATGATTGACGCCCGGAATGCCGCCGAGGTTCATACCGAAGAGGCTGGCTATCAAGGTGGGAACCGAGATGACGAGGGTCAAGGCGGTCAAGAACTTCATGATGTCGTTGACGTTATTGTTGATGATGGTGCCGAACGCCTCCATCGTGCCGTTCATGATCTCGCGATAGATCGAGCACATCTCGGCTGCCTGCTTATTCTCGATGCTCGCGTCGTCGATGACGTCCTGGTCCTCCTCGTATTTCTTGAGGTAATTTATCTTATTGAGCTTTTCGATAACGGCGTCGTTGGCGGAGATGGAGGTGGAGAAATAGACGAGGGATTTCTGAAGGTCGAGCATCTCGAGGATGGCGTTGTTCTTCATATTCTTCTCGAGGGTGGACTGCACGCGCTGGCTCGCCTTATTGATGAGGCGGAGGTAGTACAGATACTTGGTAGATACGGCGTACAATAAGCGGAAGGTCAGTCGGGTGGACTTGTAGGTCTCGACGTTCTTGACCTTGCCGAACTTGAAGTCGTTGACCACGCTGTTCTCGCGCAGGCACACGGTCACGAAATAATTATCCTTATGAATAATGCTCATAGGGATGGTGCCGTATGTATAGTAGTCGTTTTCGGGGTCTTCCTCCATGATAGGTACGTCGATGAGGACCATCACGCAATCGTCGTCCTTGTCGATACGGGCGCGCTCCTCCTCATCGAGGGCTGCCTTGAGGTAGTCCTCGGGGATGCCCGTCATGGAAGAGATGCGGTCCACCTCACGATCGTCGGGATTGACCAGGTTTATCCACTTATTGACCAAAAACTCCGAAGAGAGCTCCTGCTCCTCCGGACAGACGAAAACGTTCTTATTGGCATCGTTATAGAGAATATCGATCATAACGCCTCCGCGGTCCAAACCGCAAGAGGCAAAAAAAATCACCGCGTGCGGAAGGGTACTGCTTTATTCGTATTATCTTCGTCGGGATCCATATCGTCCTCCGTTTGATAAAAAGAGTTTACCATTATTTTTTGAAATCGGCAAGCCTTTTTTTCACAATTCTTTCGTTCCCCCTCCTCTTAAAGAGGGGCTCACGCACGCGTGTGCTCGCTTCTGTCGATATCGCGAAGAAGCGCCCGCAAATCGAGATAGTCCTCCTCCGACTTTTCCTGCGTCTTCGGCGGGAGAATTGGGGAAGCCTCCTCGCGCCTTTCGCGCAGGACGTAGCCGTCCACGATACGAGCAAGGTGCTCTGCCGCCTTCTCCGAGCAAGAGAGCGCGCTGTAAAAGACGAATCGAAGGCAAACGCCCGTCAGAGCGGCTAACAAGGCGCATATCGCCGTGCGCAACACCGCCTCCTCCGCCGAAGCGCCGCAGAAAAAGAGCAAAAATACCGTGAGCGCAGAGACAAGCCCCACGCCGAACATCCCGCCCTTCAAGGCTTCGCCGCGCACCTTGACCGAAGAGGTAAATCGAGCCGCGAGCTCCGCGCCCGTCGTCTTCCCCTCCAAAAAGAGAGAATAGGCGGCGCGCGCCTCGGGCGAAAGCGCTTTGATGCATTTTTTATAAAACAACTCTCTCCGCTCGCCCGAAACGACCCCCTTCTTGACAAAGCGCATCGCCCGCTTCTTCGCCGCTTGCATACGTCCCGCCCCGCCGAAGCGCAAGATAAGGCATACGACGACGCCGTACAGAGCGGGCAAACAACAAGCCGCGATGAATATCGGCTCGGCAAGATAGCGCGAGATAAAATAGAGTAAAATGGTTGTTCCCTTAAAAAACGCTTGCACGATGACCCGCCTTTGTCCGCGGGATCATTTTTCGACTTCGATCAACTCGTTTCTCCCTAGGACGAATATGTATTTGCGAACGGGGTCCAGACCGAAACCTTTCTTTACCGCCGTGGCGTACAGGGACAACTGCTTTTGATAAGCATCGATCAACTCCCCTTCGGACTGTGCGCTGAGTTTATAATCCACGATGGCGGCGCTGCCGTCCCCCTTGATCACGAGAAGATCCAATTTTCCCTGCACCTCTACTTCGTCGGGTGCATCCGCCACCCCCGCCTCTTTTGCGGGGACATGCAGGATAAAGCTCTTTTCGCGAAGGACCGAGGCGCCTTGGACGACCTTCTCCGCGATGATCTTTACTCCTTCGTACAGGCGCTTGGGCGAGATATCCGCCGCCTCATCGGCGGTGATGACCCCTCTCTCGACCAAGTCGCGAAGGGTAGCCTTTGCCTCCTCGACGCTTGCCATATCAAAGGAAACGTACTCCATGACCGCGTGATAGGCGGTCCCCTTCGCCTTTGCCTCTTCTGGGAAGAAGCGCGTGGGGGGAAGCACGCTGTCTTTCGCCATTTCATTTATTGCCGTTACCGTAAATTTTATACCCGTTTTCGTAGCGCTCTCGTGAGGATAACGATAGGTCAATGCGTCGCGGAAAAGCGCAAGCTGCCTTTGGCGCTCCCGATCCTCCTTTTCCCGCTCTTCCTCCTCTGCCGCCGCTATCTCGGAGAAGGCGACGACCTCCTCGGCGGAGAGTTCCGAAAGGGCTACGGGCTCCCCGTCGCCCGGCGCAGGCTCGGCACCCTCCTCGTCACAATGATCAACGTCCTTGGCGTCCGACGCGTCCAAGCCGCTCCTCGGCTCCTCGGTATAGTCGTCGACGTAGGGATACTCCCCCATCCCCGCAAGGATGAGTTCGGAGCAGGTCTTGGCTTTCTCCTTGGAAAAATCGCCCTCCGCGCTCCGCGTCGGATAGCCGCCCGATAGGTAGAGGCAGTTTTTCGCACGGGTCAAAGCCACGTAGAGCATACGCACCTTGTCCTGCGTGAGCTCCTTTTTCTTTTTCAAACGGAAGAGTTCAAAGAGGAGGTCCTTGCCGTTCTCGGCTTTTTTGGCGACGCCGAACTCGTTGTCCATACGCACGACGACGCGATTCTCCATCCCGTTCACGATCTGCTCGTCCAGCCCGATGACGAAGACGATGGGGAATTCCAGCCCCTTGCTCTTATGGATGGTGAAGAAACGCACCGCGTTGCGCTCGGCGATCTCTCCCTCGAAGTCCATCTTGTAATACTTGTCGAAAAAGTCCAAATACTCGGGGATGGACTCGGTCTCCCTGCCCGACTTCAAGGTCTCGAGAAAGGAGAGAATCTCGCCGAAGGACTTTCTGCCGTCGGGACGGAGCAATATCTTCTTGCGAAGACGCTCCTCGACAAGGCGCGAAAGAAGCTCGTACAGACTGAGCGCGCTACTCAGCGAGCGATACTCCCGAATGCAGTTAAAAAAGTCCGAAAGGTCGGGAGCGCTTTCCTTCATCTTCTCCGCCTTTTCGCTGAAGCTATCCCCCTCCGCGAGCGATATCTCGGCAAGGCGGTCCGCCGTGAAGGAGAAGAGCTCGGAACGCAGCACCGAGAGCATGGCGTAATCGTCCCGCGGGCTGATTAGCAGGCGCAGAAAGTCCATGAGCGCCGAGATGTCCACGTTGCTCGCGTCCTTGACGAAGCCGCCGATATTGATGGGGATGCCCGCTTCGCGCAGGCAGTTTACGACCTTCTCTTCCACAGAGCCGGACTTCATGCGCGCGGGGGAAAGAATGGCGATATGCTCGTATCTGATATCAAACTCCCGGTCGTCCTTGGTCGAGCGCAGCGTTTTTTTATTCCTGATAAGCTCGAGGATGTTGTCGCGCACCCAGCGCGCCTCCTTTTCCTCCCCGCTCTCCGTCTCGCTCTTTTCCACCTCGGTCGCGGCGCGCCTGACGCTGTAGACCTCGCCCTCGACCTCACCGGAAACCCCCTTCTCCTTGGGATAGAAGAAGCACTTGACCGCTCCCTCTCCCTCGTGCTTCTTGCCGCGCGACGCGGGGGTAAAACGGGTGCCGCCGAAGTCCTCGGTCATGAGCTCAAGAAAGACGCGGTTGACAAAGTCCACCACGGCGTCGGAGGAACGAAAGTTTTGGTTGAAATGGATGACTTCCGCGCTGTCGAGCTTCTCCCCCCTCTTCACCCGCTCGTCAAAGAGCTCGGGCTCCGCGAGGCGGAAACGATAGATGCTTTGCTTGACGTCGCCCACGACATAGAGATCTCCCTCCCCCGCGAGCGCTATCATCAAGGCTTCCTGCAAGCGGTTGAGGTCCTGTGATTCATCCATCAAAAGCTCTCTGCAACCCACTTCGGCGACGACGGCGGGATCATCCTTGAGCAGCTTGAGCGCCAGGTGCTCCACGTCGCAGAAGTCCAAGACCTCTTCCTTCTCCTTGATGGCGTGATATTGCTCTTTAAAACGGCGGGCAAGCTCTACCATTTTGACGGTATCCGCCCGCGCGGCGTCTATTTCGGCGACGACGTCAGCGTAGCTCCTGCGCAAGTAAGAGGTGCGCTTGTCGTCCGTAGTCCCCCATAAGTCCTGCCGCCAATCCTTGTACGCCTTGACGGCGATATCGTAGAGGGTGCACTCGTTTTTAAAGCGCTTCCTTTCCTCTCCGAGGGCGGGAGGTTGCGCTAAATTCTCCGCCGCCTTGAACACGTCTTCGAGAGAAGTGGCGCCCTCGATCGCCGCAAAGGAGGCATCCATCGCTGCAAAGAAAGATCGCATCTTCTCCGCGCCGACGGGCGGGACGAAGCCTATCGCCAGGATGCGCTCCCTCGCTTCCCGCGCCTTATTCACCGTAGTCGTAAAGAACTCCTTGATGGGGGGAAGCTCGTCTATCGGCGCCGAGGCGTAACTCTCCGCCCTATTCAAAAAGGCGTCGCCGTCCTCCGTCGTTTCGGCATAGTCGTATATATTTTGGATGGCTCCCGCGAGCGTATCCTCGTTCGTGCCGAAGCAGCCAATAAAGCGGTAGTATTCGTCGGGGTCTGCCGAAGCGCCGTCCAGGCACTCCTTGGCATACTCCTCAAGCACCGTCTTGACAGCCTTCTCACGATAGGACTTCGCCGTCTCCTCCCCTACGATGGAGATGGTGGGCGGAAGGTCGAGCATCTCGAAATGCTTCTTGACGAAGGAGAAGCAATAGGAGTCGATGGTACTGCAAGATAATAATGGCAGGGTGTCGAGCAGTCGAATGAGCGCCGCTTTCTCCCCGCCCTTGGCGTTCGCGAGCCTTTCCAGCAAAGCCACTTCCAGCTTACTCTTCATCTCCGCCGCCGCGGCTTCGGTGAAGGTGAGCATGATGATATCGGAGGCGCTGAGAGCACCCTCCTTTACGACGAGGTCTATCACGCGATTCACCATCGTGGAGGTCTTGCCCGCGCCCGCAGATGCCGTAACGATGACCTGCTGCTTCCTGCTGTTTATCGCCAGCAATTGTTCTGTCGTAAGTTCGTCCATCACTATTCCTCCGCGGGAGTTTCGCCCGCTTCCTCCGAGCCGTGCATGATATCGTATATCGCCTGCGGCGAGACCTTTTTCCCTGTGCGAACGCGCAAATCTTTGCGGCGGCAGACGTTCACCGCTTCACAATAGTCGCAAGGGGACTCGCCCCCCGACGTAAGCGGCGTGGGCATAATGAAGCCCTCCTTTATCTCCCTTATTGCCTGCGCGGCGACGGCGCACGCGTATTCCACCTGCGCGCGGAAAACCTCTTCCGTGAGAAGTAAACTTTCGCTATCCTTCGGCTCGCCCTCCTTCAATGCTACGCCGGTAAAAGGCGAGGGCACAGAGGAGAGCGCGGTGTCGAGAGAGGAGAGGACCTCCGCCTTCTTGGGACCGTGCAGGAGCTGCTTATCCGCCTTTCTCCGCTCGGGAAGGGAGAAGTACAAGGCTGCGCCGGGCGCGTATCCCGACGCCTCCAAAATAGCCATATAGATATGGAGCTGGATCTTTTTGCCGACGTAAAGGTCGTCGGTGGTGATGCTGCCGCTCCCCGTCTTATAATCGTAGGCGACGGCGAGGAGCTTATCCTCCTCCTGCAAGGCGTCCACACGGTCGATGCGACCCGTCAGGCGTACGCCCTCGGGCGAGATGGTGGAAAGGGGACGCTCCAAGGGGGACTTCTTCCCCGCGTTCTCGCTCATCGAATATTCGGGAAAGCGCTTTTCAAGCAAGGCGGGACGGAAAGCCGTTGCGTCGAGGTGCTCGGTGACGATGCTTGATGCCAAAGCACAGCGACGACGCACACGGGCGAGCAATCTGCCGCCGAGCGCCTTTGCCGCCGCCTCGTACTTGGGCTCGGAGAGGATATCGTCCACGATGTCGCTCGTGAGTTTTTTCGCTTGCTCCGCGTCAACGAGGAAGTTCCTCTTTTTATATTCCGAAAGATATTTCTTCAAAAAAACGTGCAAGATATCGCCCACGTCAACGGCGTCAAAGGAAACGACCTCCTTCGTCTTTGCCCCCAAGCCGTACTTTACAAAGTGCATAAAGGGGCACTTGAAATAGCTCTCCAGCGCGGAGACGCTCGTCATGCCGCCGCGGAAGAAAGGTGCGTTCTCGGGGGACAAAACGGCGGGCTCGTCCGCTATGTGCTTGCAGGGGAAGGGCTCGTTGAGCGCCTCGGCGATGACCTCGGCGAACATGCGCTCCTTCATAGTCAATATCCCCTCGTTACAGCGACGGGAATAGTCGATGAGCGCCATCTCCGCCGCCGCCCTCGTGGGGATGCGTACGTCCACGTCGTAATTATTTAGTACGTCGGAGCACTTAACGGGCTTCACGCCGAATATCGCCGTGATCTGACGGACGATGGGGGAGCAAGGCGCGGATTCCAAGTAGGAAAGATAGCTCCTATCCCCGCGAAGCATGAGCTGCAGCGCGTGGAATCTGCTCTCCTTCAGCTCCTCGATGCCCGTCTTTTCTATCGTGACGTTATTCATCTGCCATTCCGCATATTCGGTGCTGCCGAGCACCCCCTCCCCCGTCTGTTCAAAGGGGAACAAGCCGTCCTGCGCACCCATCACGAATAGGGCGTGGATGGGGGCGTACATCGCCTGCTTGACGGGGGCGAAATAGACGCAATCCAAGCTGACGGGGAGGCTGGCGATCTTCACCTGCGTGGCGCCCGCTTTCATCGCGGCGATAAAGGCAAAGAGGTCAACGTCTTCCTCTCCGCGCAATTCCTTGAGTTCGTCCAAAAGAGCCACCATCGCTTGCGGTATTTGGCGCACTACCTCCGCCTTATCGAGAAGCCCCGCCTCCATGACGGCGGCGTGATACCTCTCCACCCGCGCGTCGTAGTCGTTGGCGGATAGATAGGACAAGAGCATATCGGCATATTCGCGTACGGTGGCATGGCGGGGGCAATTTGCGAAGAGCTTCGTCTCCTCCGTCAGCGCCGCGCGCACCTTTTCGGCAAGCGGGAAACCGGGGTCGTCCGCAAAGTAGGAAAAGGGCTGTTTGAAGGCGCCGTGATCGACGCCGCTTTTATCGATATAGTCGCAAAAAGCCGCCTTCTCCTCCGCGCCGAGAGGGAACAAGTCGTGCAAGACGTATTTCTTAACGAAATTCTTGTCGTAATCGCGGTAGGACAATTCCATCGCGAGCATGACGTGGCGGAAAAGGGGCGAAGATGATAGCGGCGTGCGCTCATCGGCAAAATAGGGGATATCGTAGCGCTTGAATATCCGCTCCACGATGGGGAGATACTCTTCAAACGACGGAGTGATGACGGCAACGTCGTTGTAGCGGCGTCCCCCCTTGCGCACCAAGGAGACGATCTCGGTGGCTATCAGAGTGACTTCCTCCTCGGCGTCCTTGGCTTCCCACAGCGCTATCGAGTCGGTCTCTCCTTCGGAAAAACTGTACGAATACAGTTCCGTCGCGAGCTTCCTCTTGTGGGGAGGGAGGTCGCAAGGCACCGCCACGTTGCGGGGCGGGAGCAACTGTACGAGAGCGTTTTCCTTCTTGGCGCGTGCGATGAGCTTCTCCGAAAGGGGAGGATATATCCTGTCGTTGGGTGCGCCCGAGGGGTCGGCGACGGCAACGAGGACGTCCTTTGCCTTGGCTACCAAGGCGGCGACGACGTCGAGCTGCTTTGCGTTGAGATCGATGTGGTCCACGATGCAGAACGTGGTGTCGCCGAGGCTTTCGCCGTCGAGGGCGCGCTCCGACAGTTCGCCCGAGCGGATAGCCTCCACCAGCGCCTCGAGGCGGGTGGTGCTGTCGGTGTGCTCGACGGCAAGCTCACGAAGGTATTCGGCATACAAAAGAGCGATATCGTGGGTCTTACGCCTGACGTATTCCTTGCGGACGCCCTTCATCGCTTCCAAGAGCGCCTCGGGGCTGACGCCGCTGTTACGCACGGCGGTGATGGCGGCATATATCTCGGCGGCAAAGCCGGGGCGCCCCGCCGCCTTGCCGTAATGCAGGAGGTTATCCTTTCGGCGCAAGATGACCTTCTCCATCAGCATGACCGAGCCTGCGGGGGAAAGGCACTTTTTGATATTTTCACCGAGGAAAACGCTTGCCAAACGGGCAAAACTCATGACTTCGACGTTGAAAAAGCCCTTCTTGCCAAGTTTCGCCGAGATGCTCTGTTCCACCGCTACGGTAAAAGCATCGGGGGCGATGACGATGTATTTGCCCTCGCTACTTATCTCGGAGATGACTTTATCCGCCGCCAAATGCGCCGTTTGCGCCCTGTATAACCTAAACATACTCCTATTATAACCTATATATAAAACAATTGACAATACCGAAAATGTCCTTTAAAATTTATTTTATGAGGTGTATATGAAAAAAGTTTTATTAGTCGTCCTTATCCTCGCGCTCTCAGCGACCCCCCTCCTCTTTGCGGCGTGCTCCAGCGTGTCGCAACGCGACCTTTTGACGACGGGATACGTGTGCAGTAAGGGTGGATACGAATATTTTGCTTACGACGTCTTCAAGGCGGACGACGACGGTTACTACACCATCCCCGTCGGGACGATGACCATGAAGTTCGAGCCCATGGAAGACTGTGCCGTCACCCTGCCCGATGCAGGCGCCGAAGGGGGCGAAAAGTCCATCGAGCACTTCACCGGCACCCTTCTCTCCACCGACGTTACGATGGATAACGGCGACACCATCCTCTCGCGCGTCGTATACGACAGCGGTTGCGTGCCGACCTACAGCTATAAGCGCACCTTTATCGGCGGCGTGACCAAGGAGATGCAGGTATCCTACGAAGAGAAGTACCTCTATGCCGACCGCTACGAAGAGGGGTCAAAGGTATCCTCCGTCGAGCACAAGAAGGCAAACTGCTACGACAACGAGTCGCTGTACGCCATCGTGCGCGCCTCCTCGGTCTCCGCCTCTTCCTACACTCTGACCTTCACCGCGGTGAACCCCTTGACGGGAAGCGTGAACGGCATGACCATCAGCAAGGAAGGCACGACGGATAACACGGTCGCTATCCTGACCCCCTCCGAATACACCCTGCCCGAAGGAAAGGAGAAATACACCACCCCCACCTACGTCTTCTCCATCGCGACGGACAACCAGTATGCGTCCAAGTACTATATGGAAGTGACCGCAAACGCCCAGACCGTCAAGAACGAAAAAATCAATATCAAGAACGTGAAGAAGATCATCACCTCCATCATCGAGGGGCAGTACAAGTACGTTTTGACCGACGTGAAGATCGTTTGATGGATCGCTAAATATACAAAAACAGGGTCCCGAGCGGGACCCTTCTTTTTTACTCGAAACCCCTTATTTCTCTCGCGTAAAGAAATACATTTCGTCGCTTTCGCCGACTTGCTTAAAGCCGGCGGCAAGGATCATCTTTCGGCTCTTCTCGTTTTCCTTATAACAACGGGCGTGCAGGCGCGGAAGCACCTTTATCATTTCGTCCGCAACAGCCTTATACGCTTCCCTGCCGTAGCCCTTGCCCGCCATGGCGGAGACAACGCGGAGCCCCAGCTCCCCCGAGCCGTCAAGGCGGAAGTTATAGAGCACGGCTTCGCCTATAAACCGCCCTTCCTTGTCCGATATCTTCCTCGAATAGCACACGCCGCGCGCTTCGTCCTCGGTAAGCACCCTGTCGAAATGGGCGGCGTTCGGCTCGTCCTCGCCGAGGTCCGTCTTGTAGTCGTAACCCCAATAGCGGTTGCGCGTTTCGTCGGTGGCGAGGGCGGCGTACTCCTCCATATCCGCAGCGGAGAAAGCGTCGATGACCAGCCTATCAGTAAAGAGAACAGGAAGCTCGATCTTCCTTGAAAGGTGACAGACCGCCCACCTCTTCTCCACGAGGGCGATGGGGTGATACTGCGTTTTGCTCGTCCTGAGCCCCATGTCCCCCGCGTCGTCCTCGCGGTTTACGTAGGTGAGCCCCTTGCCGTAATGCGCCGCGAATAAAGAGCACATCGTGGGATACACGCCGCTATAAGCGGGGAGCGCCTTTTCGATATGGATGATCAAGGTGTCGTTTAAGACTTCGCCCACGCTGACGGCGACGATCTTTCCCTCTACGCGTATCATCGCGGTCAAGAGGTCCAGTTGGTCCATCGCGCCGAGCAGGCGATAGCAGCTGTCGTACTCGATGAGCTCCTCCTCGGAGCGGGGAGAGAGCGCTTTATGCTCCTCCAAAAAATCGTAGACGGCGGGGAGGTCCTCCTTCCCAAAAGGAAGAAACTCGTAATTCGGATACTCCTTGAAGAAGTGATTTCTGTGGTTCTTCTGCCCGTGATACTTCTTGCCCTTATACTCGGCAAGGTCGGTGACGAGATATAAATAGTCGGAATAGTCGCGGTAACTCTTGATCTCGATGGCGGGATAGCGCGAGGCGAGCAGCGCAAGGTCGTCCTCATCCACCGAATTGAAGATAAGTTCGCCCCCTCGCCCGCGTTCGTACTCTTCGATGAGGGTCAGCCCCTCCCGCGACCTATCGCCGCGCGGCGTCATAAAAATATCCTCTCCGAATAGGTGGTCCTTGATGACGACCCCTCCGTCGTAATAGGCGACCTCGGTGCCGAAGTAGTCCGACCACATATACATTACCCCGATCGCCTTGGTGCAAAAGCGCGAGGAAGAGGTGAAGTAGGGACGGATGGCGGAAATATCCTTCTTGTCTATTTTACGAAAGTCAAGCATATTGTTATTATACAACGAACCTGCGGCTTTTTGCACGCAAAAACGAGGTGAGAATGAAGGTATTCGTGCGTGGCGGACAGTTTTTTGCAGACGGCTTTTCACTGCGTGACAGTTTTATGATGGAGGAAGGGGAAAGTCGCTTGCTTTCCTACATCTCGGCGGGCGGATGCGGCTGCGCCCTCGTCACCATCCGAGAGGGAGAACTCACGGCGCAAGGGGATACTCTGATCATTATCAAGCGGCGTGAGGGCGCGGAAGTGCGCCCTGCCGCCTTCCCCCTGCCGCAAGAGGCTACGATACAGTGCGACGGCTACAGCGTGACCTGCAAAGGGGGCGCCCTGCCCGAGATACGCATTTCGGGCAAGGCGGAAAAGGTGCTTCCCCTGATGCACCCGCTGTCCGCCCCCGCCCTTCGTTTGATCGAAGGACAGAGGCAAGCCATCGTGGAAGTTACCGCCCACTCCGCCGTCGGGCGCTATATGGCGCTTATCGCCCTTGCCGAGGGAAATATACGCCTGCTCATGCAAGACTGCGGAGGGGAGATACTCTGCGCGGGCAACGAGATCACCGTCACTCGGCGCTTCGACGACCTATGCATGCGAACGGTAACCACCCGCTACACTTGGCGGGGAGACGCCTTCGACCTATCCCGCGTGGTAGTTTGCGGCAGAAGCTACGCCCCCACCCGCGAAGAGATGGGGCGCGCCCTCCTCGAATCCGTAATGGCAAAGGACGAGGAAGGGACGCTTGCCCTACTATCCGATGATATCACGGACGCGCGCATGATATACGACTATTTCGGCGCGATCCTGTCGGTGGAAGCGCCCGATCCCTCCGCGCCCCCTACCGCCGCGAGCGCTATTATCAAAAAGGACGGCAACCTCGCGATTTCGACCTACGACTTCGACTTTGACCCCAATGGGAGGATAGAAAACGTTCGTTGCTTGGAGGAATAAAAAAAGCCATGGCTGAGCCATGGCAATGGTATACAATATAGGCTTTTAGCCTTCTGTATCCTTCACCTCGTCGGCGGCGACTTCCGCACTCTCGGGGAGAGCTTCCGCGCCGTCGTCTGCAGGTGCGACCTCCGCCGCCACGACCGCTTCCGCAGGGATAGGCGAGTCCGTCGCGGGGATAGGCTCCGCCGCGGGCGCGTCCATAAAGCGCCGCTTCGGCACGATGGCGAAGTTGCTGATGAGGATGGCGGGGATACACATGACCATCGCCGCAAAGACGTCCACGATGGAGTGCTGCTTGATAAATACGGTGGAGAGCATCACGAGGACGGTGTAGATGGGAAGAACGATCTTTACCGCAAGGTTATTTTTTAAACTATCCGATGTGATGAGCCCGAAAGTGATGGCGATCGCAAGCATACAGTGCTGGCTGGGCAGGATGCAATAGGGGTTCTCGGTGCCGTAGAGCCACCGAACGATGCTCCCGAAGAAATCGGTACCGATCATTTCCTCCGCGGGGCGCAGGTCGTGCATCGAGGGGTAGAAGGTGCACACCAGCATGCTGAGAAAGTTGGAGAGGAAGATGAGGCTGCACATCAGAAGGAACTCCCGCTTGGAATGGAAATACGTCCAAATGTGCGCAAAGACGATGTAGGCGTACCACAAGACGTAGGGGATGACGAAATACTTGATATAGGGGATCTTATCATCCAAGGGGATATGTATCAGATGACTGCCCGTTTGATAGGTATTGAGCACAAAGTACCACACGACTTGGACGATCCACAACAGCACCCACAGTCCGTACTTTCTCTCCAAAAAGAAGTTCTTTATCTTTTCCCAAGTTAGACTATTCTCTTTCATACGTATATCCGATTACTCATATATGATACGCTTTCTAAATAAAAAACGCAACAAATTGTAACAAGTTGCGGTTTGCCTTGCCATTTTCCGCGCCCGTATGTTACAATATAGAAAACCGAATGAGGAGATAATTATGAAAGTCGTATTAACCGCAGATGTAAAGAACAAAGGCAAAAAAGGTGATATCATCAACGTCAACGACGGCTATGCGATGAACTTCTTGATCCCCAAGGGGCTCGCCGTGGCGGCTACCGCTGGCGCGGTCAACGAGACCAACCAAAAGAAAGCGGCGGAGATAGCGAGGAAGGAGAAGGAGCTCGCGGCGGCAAAGGCTGCGGCGGAGAAACTCAACATGGCTACCGTCACCGTATACGTCAAGTGCGGCGAGAGCGGCAAGCTCTTCGGCAGCGTGACGAGCAAGGAGATCGCCGAGGAACTGAAGAAGCAAGGCTACGAGGTGGACAAGAAGAACATCATGCTCGAAGAGCCCTTGAAGAAGCTCGGGCGCGCGACGGTGGAGGTGAAGCTCTACCCCGGCGTGAAGACTAAAATTAACGTAGTCGTCTCCGAAATAAAATGAGTTCATATAAGGGTCCATCTGCGTCGTTTCTGCCGTCGCGTTAGCGAAATCACGTACGAGGAGTACGCTCATTCGCTCCCGCTCGGCGAGCCTGGCATCTGAACCCTTCTCTGAACTCATTTATGAGCAAGTATACAACGCATTGTCCCTTCGACAATGCGTTTTTTAATTCCGAATTCCGCATTGGACGTCGCGCCTCGTATCTGCACCATTCTCCGCGTTTATTTGATTTGACTCTGCTCCTACACGATTGGGTCGTTTTACAGGAATAGGTTTTCACACTCGTGTACATAATAAAAACGAGGTGAAAGAGATGAAAGGTCTTAGATGCGAAACGAGTAACTGTGAACACAACGAATGCCGTCGCTGTATGGCGGGGATCATCGACATCGGCGCGAACGGCGTATGCAAGAGCAAGGTGAAGAGGGAGGGAGGCGAACTCTCGCAGATCTTCGCGAACTACGAAGCCGCGCCCGAGGCGGACGTCCTCAACAACGTGGATACCGTGGTGCAATGCGCCGCGGACTGCATCTTTAACGTGAACAGCATGTGCGGCCTCGAAGCCATCAACATCGAGGACGGCCTCCTCCGCACCAAGTGCATGACCCGCAAGAAGAGCTGAAAGCGCCCCTACTGCCAATAAATGCATCCCATAAAAGCGCCAATACGCCCAATGGGATGCTTTTTCTTTATTCTTCGTTCTCCGCCCTACTCCTTTGTCTATATATCCCGATGACTGTCAGCACCAAGGATATCCCAATAAAAGAGAGTAGAACGATCAAGAACACATTTCCGGTCGAGTAGGTATTCCAATCGCCATAATTGATCCGATAGTAGTTTTCGTTCGTGCCGAAAAGCGCATTTATCACGAGTCCCAAAAGAGCGGAAAACATCGTAACGACCCAGGCGCAAACGCCCGCTTTCAAAACGCTATCGTAATGAAACAAGCAAAACACGGCGCACAGGATAAAAGGCGCGTATCCGTAGGCGGTCATAGCAATCGCCGAGCCGAGCGGGAAAGAGAAAAACTGCCGCGTTACCACAAGGAGGAGCACGGTAAAGACGAACGCCATGACAAAAGAGATCACGAACTTATAATGAGATAGGTTCGTTTTTGCCAAAAGAATCGGAAGGAAAACGCAGCTGTATCCTATCGCGAGCCCCAAACAGGCAATAGGCACCCAGTACAACGTGTGGGTATAGGCGCCACAGGTCAAGAGCAGCAAACATATCGACAGAAAACTCGAGCCGACAAAGATCAAGAGTTTTCGCTTCTCGAAGAAAACGGAAAGGGTCGGGATAAATGTGAAGGCAGTCAGCAAGGCGGTCAAAACGATAAAAAACCAAGACAGCGTACGGCTGACGGCAAGGTTCACGATGAAACATACGAGGAGCGCTATCCCGTATCCGATGGTGGGCGCGAGTATCCAACTTTTGCGGATCCGACGAAAGAGACGCGCTTCGGTCTTCTCCTTATGCACGATGGGGTCGTTTGCGGCGGTGATAAATTCGTGTTCTGTGATGTCGAGCACGCGGCAGATATCCGAAATGAGCGAGTTGTCGGGATAGGACACCCCTCTCTCCCACTTACTGACGGCGTCTTTAGTGACGAAAAGAAGGTCTGCCAGGTCTTTTTGCGAGTAATTCTTTTGGATGCGTTTTTCCTTAATAAAGCATCCGAACGTTTTTTTATCGGTCATATCCTTTTCCTCCGCCATCAGTATAACTCAGAGCAGACGCATTGGCAATGGACTGATAATCCACCCCCCCTTTCAATTGCCGATAAGCATAAAAGGAACGGCTATTGCCACCCTTTTCACGACGGCGCCTGCTCGGTCGCAGTTAGAGCGAAGAGCAACAAAACGCTCTACGAAACATACTTCAGAGAGGTGGGGTAAAGGCGCAACGATGAAACTGCGCCGTTAGATCACTTTCTTGATTTCAGAAACGACCTGCGCCGCGCACCGCTCCGCACCAAGCGGAGTGAGGTGGATAAGGTCGTCACAAATATTCCCCTCGATATCCTCCCTGACGAGGGAATTGAGGTCGTTGATCCTGACCCCCATCGCTTGAAGTTTAGGGACAACGAGGGAGTTGAAATGGTCGATATCCTTGTTGGTCGTCGTGGGATTGGCGGGCTTCACGGGAGTGGTCGTGGCAAAGATGACGTTGGGCGTAAATGCCTTCAGCCGACGGGCGATACGGAGGATATTCTCCGCGTATTCTTCGTCGGAGGAGAAAAGCTTGCCGTCCCCCACGACGTCGCACACGTCCCAAAGTCCGCAGTTGAAGTGGATGACGTCGGAGGTCTCGAGCTCCGCTTTCCAATCGTACATCCCGCGCAAAGTAAACTTCGCGAACTTGCAGTTCTCCTGCGGCTGAAAGACGGTATAGTCCGCGCCGAGGAGACCCGGGACGAGAGGTCCGTATCCAAAGAGCCTGATGGAATCACCGAGTAACGACACTTTTTTCATTTCATGCTCCTTTATGGCGATATCCGTGCCAAAATTATTATACACCACTAACGTAAAAAGCGTATCGATCTTTTTCGCCCTGTCGATATTACCGCCCCATTCTTGACCATTATGGGGAGATGCTACGCAAGAAAGCGCTACGCGTGTCGGCACTTTTCTTTTGAAGAAAAGTACGAACAATCACCCCTAGAAATTTACTATTTCTCGGGGATCCCAAGAAGGCGGGGGGGGGCAATCGCTTGGGTGCCTTAGGGAGATGCTCTGCAAGAAAGCGCTTCGCGTGTTGGCACTTTTCTTTTGAAGAAAAGTACCCAAAAGAAGGTGGGGGTTGCGATTCCCCCAAACCCCTAAACGCTTTTTGATCGGAGCTCGCTTCGCGAGAAGGAAAAGAATAAAGTATAGTGCACCGTGACAATAAGTGCATAGCATAGTGATACGGGGAGCAAGGCTTCGCGGGTCAGGGGCTATAAAGGGGGGAAAGTTCAGAAGGTTCAAAAAGGACTGTGAAACAGTTAAGATAATTGCGTCTTTCGAATTTCCCACCGAGCACAGCGAAGTGCTGATTTCACCATCTCTAATAAAAACATTTCTTCGCCGCTATACGAGCTCGCATAAAAGACAGCGGAGAACGCGGAATTCTCATTTTCCCAACACTTAATAGCTGCGAGCTCGGAGAGTGGTGCTTAGGTAACCCGCTCCGCAAACGAACGGATATGAGCGTACTCCTTGTACGTGATTATCCGTGAGAGCCGCGGTAGGGTTAGATAAGTGCCGCTATACGAGCTCGAAAAAAAAGAATGCTGAGGCATAAAACCCCAGCATCTTTTTTCTTAAAAGGTGTTGGTTGAAATCAAACTTACTTGATCTCGATCTCGGCACCCGCGGCCTTGAGAGCCTCGGCAGCCTTGTCGCAATCTTCCTTGCTGACGTTCTCTTTGACAGCCTTGGGAGCGCCGTCAACGAGACCCTTCGCCTCGGCAAGTCCGAGACCGGTGAGCTCACGGACAGCCTTGATGACCGCGATCTTGTTCGCGCCCGCAGCCTTCAGGATAACGGTGAACTCGGTCTTCTCCTCAGCAGCGGGAGCAGCAGCAGCGCCTGCAGCGGGAGCAGCAGCCACAGCCACGGGAGCCGCAGCGGACACACCGAACTCTTCCTCAAGAGCCTTAACGAGTTTGCTGACCTCGAGAACGGTCATACCTTTGATTTCTTCAATAAGCTTTTCGATATCTGCCATTTTAGTATCCTCCAAATAAATATACTTGTTTTGCTTTAATAAAATTGTTGATAGATTGGTGAATTGGTTTACTTTTCCGCGATCGCGTTAAGCACTCTGGCGAGCCCTGCGACGGTCTCGTTAAGCACTCTGGCGAGAGAGCTGATGGGCGCCTCGAGGGTACCGAGCAACTTTGCGAGGAGCACCTCTTTGGGCGGGAGCGTTGCGAGCTCCTTCACGCCGTCCGTCGTGATGTAGGTGCCGTCCACCATACCGCACTTGACGGTGATCTTCTTGGTGCTGTCCGCCTTCTCCAAAAGGATCTTTGCGGGAGCCACGGGATCTCCGTTGGCAAATGCGACGGCGGTAGGACCGTTCAAAGCCTCGTCGAAATCGGTATAGCCGAGCTCGTTGAAGGCCTTTTGCATCAGTCTGTTTTTGAGAACGCGATACTCGACGTTTGCTTCGCGGAGCGTCTTACGAAGCTCGGTATCTTCAAAGACGGAGAGACCCTTGTAGTCCACGATAACGATGGACTTCGCGGCGCCGATCTTCTCTTTGAGCTCTTCTACCAGCTTCTTTTTCTCTTCTAATGCTGCTGACACTGTGTCTACCTCCTTTTAAGAATCTTTTTTAGGGGGAACAAAAATGCTCCCACGGTCAAAAGACAATGAGAGCATAATTTCTACTTATCCGAAATCACATCCTCGGCAAGCCCTATGCGGTTTACGGTTACCCACTTGCTGTCTTAAGACGCTATTTATTTTACGAACGATTTACAGCCTTGTCAAGCGATTTTACGCACTATTACGCATTCGCCTTGGCGTAGCTGACCTTGATGCCGGGGCCCATCGTGGTGGAGATGGAGACGGAGCGGAGGTAGGTACCCTTCGCCGAGCTCGGCTTCGCCTTGATGATGGCGTCCATAACGGTGGCGAAGTTCTCGTGGAGCTTCTCCGCGCCGAAACTGACCTTGCCCACTGCAACGTGGATGATGTTGGTCTTGTCCAGCCTGTACTCGACCTTACCTGCCTTGACCTCCTTGACTGCCTTGGCGATATCCATCGTCACGGTGCCGCTCTTGGGGTTCGGCATGAGACCCTTAGGACCGAGGAGACGAGCGATACGACCGACCATACCCATCATATCGGGGGTGGTGATACATACGTCGAAGTCGAACCAGTTATCCTTCTGGATCTTGGCGATGATCTCTTCCGCGCCGACGACGTCCGCGCCCGCAGCGGTAGCTTCGTCCGCCTTGTCGCCCTTGGCGATGACAAGCACTTTGACGCTCTTACCGGTGCCGTTGGGGAGGACGACCACGCCACGGACCTGCTGATCCGCGTGCTTGCTGTCCACACCGAGCTTCACGTGGAGCTCGACGGACTCGTCGAACTTGGCGGTAGCGGTCTTGACCGCAAGGTCCATCGCTTCGACGCTGTCGTACACCTTATTCCTTTCGACCAAGGATGCAACCTCTTTAAATCTCTTGCTGATCTTCATATTTGCCACCTCCTCAGTCTTCCACCGTGACGCCCATGCTGCGCGCCGTACCTGCGATCATGCTCATTGCTGCTTCAAGGCTTGCCGCGTTGAGGTCGGGCATCTTGAGCTCTGCGATCTCCTTGATCTGCGCCTTCGTGATCTTGGCGACCTTGTCCTTATTGGGCTTCGCGGAGCCGCTCTCGATGCCGCACGCCTTCTTGATGAG
>DFEQ01000024.1 GCA_002368735.1 Christensenella sp. UBA3798 | reverse complement strand
AAAAGCGAATAGTGAAGTTGCTCGCGTAGCGAGCAGTTGCGGGTCGCTTCGCTCCGATAAAACTCTCATCCCTTTATCCCAACACGTGACGCGGTAGAGAATGGGGTAGAGACGAGGCTCATCGACAAACCCGATAAGCCAATAAGTCAGAAAAGTACATTAGTGCAATGCTTTTATGTTCAACACACCTTTATCCCAACACGTGACGCGGCGTAGAGTGGTACAGATGCGAGGCTCGACGAAAAACCGCGCAGGCGCGTACTTTTTCGTACGTAACTGCACGGTTTTGAAGTCAGTAACAAAGCAGATGTGCCGCTATACGCCGCGTCACCCGTTGCGGAGGAGGTCAGAGAGCTCAAACAGCGCCCTCAAGTTCCGTCCCGTTTTCAGTTTCACGTACTGCGACAGGACCGAGAAAACCTCGGCGTAGTCCCCCTTCTCCCCTTCCACGGGCTCTCCTGAGAGGTAGGAGGCGAAAAGTCGGAGGGCGGAAGAGGTCATCTTGACCGCGTAGGGATTATGCGAGGCGGAAGGAGTGAAGCCGCCGCCCTCTAAGTCAAATACAAAGTATTTGGGTTCGTCGCCGAGCTTCATATCGCCGAGCGAAACGCCGTAGCCCGCGATGGAGAGCATGTCGAGGAAATAGACGAGGAGATCCGAGACGCCGCCCTTGTCGTAGCATAGGCTCAACAGTAGGCGCAAAAGGCGGGCGAGTTCCCCGCCGACCTGCACCTTTTCTTCGGTCAGCTTATCGGCTAATTCGAGCGCCGCACAGGCGGAAAAATAGCGCACGAGGTCGTCCGAGACCGCCGTAAAGGCATCGTTATAATCAAATGCTTTGAGGGTATAAAAATCGCCGTTTTCGACAAGTATGTATTCCCCGAAGGAGAAGGGGACGGTCGCCTGTCTCAGGCGGGACTTGGGGGAAGATATCCCCCGAGCGCGAACGGAGATTTTGCCCAATTTATCCGTCAAAAGCGTGATAATGCGGTCGCTCTCGCCGTACTCTACCGAGCGCAAGCAGACCCCCTCAGCTTTTATCTCCTCCTTCAACTCTTCTTTCCTCCGCTTTATACATACTGTACGCCTCGGGAAGTCCCGTTTTCCAAAAGAGATCCCAGAGCGCTTCGATATTGTTATCTTTACTTTTCATATTCTCCTCCCGCTCGTATTATGGGCGAAAGGAGCAGATTTTATTACTTCTTTTTCGCGTAACCGAGGGCGGTGAGCACCGCGCCGTCGTCCTTCCAGCCGCTCTTCACCTTGACGAAGAGGCGAAGGTAGACCTTGCCCTCCACGAGGGTCTCCAGCTCCTTCCTGGCGGCGACGGAGATCTTCTTCAAGGTCTCGCCCCCCTTGCCGATGATGATGGGCTTGTGCGTCTCCTTCTCGCATATCACGTCCGCTTCGATGCGGGTGACGCCGTCCTCCCCCACGTCGAACTTCGTGACCTCCACGCCGATACCGTGCGGGATCTCGGCAAGCAGGAATTTCAGAGCCTTTTCCCTGACGATCTCCCCCGCCATAAAGCGCAGAGGCTTGTCGGTATACATATCTTCGGGATAATAGGGAACGCTGTCCTTCAGGAGGGGCATGAGCACCGAGAGCAGTTCGTCCAAATTCTCCTTTTTCTCCGCCGAGATAGGGACTATCTCTATCTTCTTTATCTCGGAGAGGCGCGCAACCGTCTGCATCGCCACGGCTTTATCCGCGATATCCATCTTATTGACCACCACGACGGTGGGGGTGGTAGCGGCGAGCGACTTGATAAATTCAAAGGTATCCTTGTCCATCGGGCGAGATCCGTCGAGGACGTACATTGCGCCGTCCGACGAACTCTTTGCCGAGGTGACCTCGTCCGCCATAAAGCGAGAGAGTTTGCTCTTCCCCTCGTGGATGCCGGGGGTGTCGAGGAGCACTATCTGATAGTCGTCCCCGTTGACGACGCCCACGATCTTATCGCGCGTGGTCTGCGGGCGCCAACTGACGATGGACACCTTCTCTCCGACGAGCGCGTTGGTCAAGGTGGACTTGCCCGCGTTGGGCAGTCCGAGTACTGCGATAAAGCCCGATTTCATAACCTGTCCTCTTATAGTTTCGATTTATCAAAGGGATGTGGGAGCAGCTCGGAAAGCGCGTAGCGCTTTACACCCGCCTTCCCCGCCACGTAAACGGATATATCCCCCGCGAATTCCGATAATACCTGCAAGCACATTCCGCAGGGGTATGCGTAGTCCGCGCCCCCGCCGTACACGGCAAGCGCGACGATGCGTCTCATACCATCCGACGCCGCCTTAAAGATAGCGACCCGCTCCGCGCACATCGTGGCGCCGTAGCTGGCGTTTTCGATATTGGTGCCCGTATAGACGTCACCGCTCTCGGTAAGAGCCGCCGCCCCGACTTTAAACCCCGAATAGGGAGAATAGGAATTCTTGCTTGCTTCGGCAGCAGCCGCCACCAATGCGTCCATATCGTCCGTCATCAGTCCCTCCCGATGCCGAGTGAGGCAAGGATACGCTCCTCCGCCTCCCGCATCTTTCGTTTGTCCCCCTCCTCGATATGGTCGAAGGAGAGGAGATGAAGCACGCCGTGCACCGTCAAATAGGCAAGTTCGCGCGCTACCGAGTGCCCGTATTCCGCCGCCTGCTCCGCCGCCCTTGCTTTGCAAATGACGATGCTGCCGAGATATACTTTGCCGCTGTCGGGGTCCACGTCGCAGGGATAGTCCCCCGTATGTAGGGGGAGAGATACTTTCTCGATGGTGGGGAAGGAAAGGACGTCCGTGACCCTATCCACCCCGCGAAGAGAGGCGTTGAGCGCGCGGATACGCGCCCTGCCGACAAAAGTTAGGTCGAGGGCGGCGTCCTCTGCGCCCATGACGGATAAGGCGGTATCCGCCACCTTACCGAGAAAGCGCTTTTCCTCACTTGACGCCATCGAGATCGTGATCATTTTTTGTTGTTGAGATTATAGGAGATGCGCTCGTGGTGAACGCCCATCAAAGTGTTGACGACAGCCTCTTTTACGGCGGTGATCTCCGCCATGGTGAGGGGGCATTCGTCAAACTGCTTTTCATTCATTTTGGAGCGAACGAGATTGTCCACAAGGGAGGAGAGCTCCTCGTGCGTGGAAGGACGGACGGAACGGGTAGCCGCCTCGCAGATATCCGCTATCATGATGATGGCGTTTATCTTGGTCTGCGGCTTGGGACCCGTATAGGTGTAGCCCTTCTCTTCGAGTGTGCCCTCGGTGATCTTCTGCGCTTTGTTGTAGAAATAGCCCACAGGGCTATCGCCGTGGTGCTCGAGTGCCGCCGAGATGATCTCCTTGGGGAAGCCCTTCGCCGTCAATATCTTCGCCCCTGCCTCGGTGTGGCGGGTGATCATCTTGACGCTGACCTCGGGGATAAGCTCGTCGTGCGGGTTATAGCCGTCGGTCTGGTTCTCGGTGAAAAACTCGGGATTCTCTATCTTGCCGATATCGTGATAGAGGGCGGCAGCCTTCGCCAAGCGGGGGTCCTCCCCTATGGCGTATGCGGCGCGCTCCGCGATATTCGAGACGGTCAGGCAGTGATTGAAGGTGCCGGGCGCCTTCTCCTCCAATTCCTTCAGGAGGGGTTGGTCGAAGGAGCACAGCTCAACGAGGCGCAAGCCGGTATTGAGATTAAACACACGCTCAAACAAGGGAGACAGGCAGAAGTAGGCAAAGATGCTGATCGCGCCGCCGATCATCACCGAAACACCTACGGTGACCATTTGGAGCACGTCGGGGTCGCCGCCGAGCGCCGCCGCCGAGATGAAGCCGATGACGCCGGATATCAAGACGATGATGGCGGTGGTAAACAGCACGCGCAAGCGACTGGCATAAGGCTTGATGACCACGATCGTCAAAACGCCGCTCGCCGCGTTGACGACGAGGATCATGATGTGCAGGGACAGCTCGCTGAGCAAGACGCTCTCCGATCGATAGGAGAAGAGGAGCATGCACACCGCAATTATCTGTATCATGGTGAAATGCGTCGCGACCGCGCTCTTTTTATGAAAACACATACCCAGTAATAGGGGCAGGAAGACCAAGGGCATAGCATAAGCGTAACCGAAATGCAAGCACACGATGGCGACGACCACCACTACCAAAAGAACGCTGAAAACGAATATCAAAGAAACAGCGTCCCCCTTGCCGTAGGCACGGAGCACGATAAAGTTGACGGCGAGAAGCACGAATATCAAGGTAGCGGCGGAGAAGAGAGTGGGAAGATCGAAATACACGCCGTCCACCGAACGGAACGCCACGACGCCGGTAACGATGATCGCCGAGAGTGCCGCCAAAGCAAAGAAGGCGATCAGCCCCTGCCATATCGTCATCTTTCGTACTTGATTCATCTTATCCATATTCCTCCGAGCCCGAACTATCGGGCTGTGAAGAGCGGATCAATCCGCTGTTCTACGGAATAGTATATCACTATGTAAAGTACGTTGTCCAGTTTTTTTTGCGTTACGAGGGTCTTGCCCCGCTCGCGCGATAGAAAGGGAACGTCCAAAAGCAGCTCCTCCAATCCCCGCTTGAGCACGGCGGGCGCCTCGGCGTCAAGGTCGTGACAGAGGGTGACGGACGCCTTTTTCATATAGGTTTTTTCCGTGACTGTCACCCCGCAGCCGCTGTAAAGGACGCGCTCGGCGAGGTCGTATCGGTCAAAGGGCGGGAGGGCGCTTTTGCCTATTTCTTTGCCGAAAAGCGACAAGGTTTTCGCCTTAAATACTTCCCCCGTCCGCACGGTTTCTACGGTGTATAAAGGAAGTAAAACTTCCTTTTGATAGGTGACTACGCCCCATACTTCGCCTCGCGCGGGAGAGGGCGCCTCCCCCTCGGTGAAGGTATAGGTGGGCGATATCAGTAGGTCGCCCGCCTGCACCCTATCCCCCGAATGCACGACGGGAGTGCCGCTCTCCGCGACGATCCTCGTCACCACGGCGGAATGGAGAGAGGTGATGGGCTCGAAGCGCTCTTCGTCGGGCTCTTCGCGCGGCAATTCTTCCTTGATATCCACGAGCAGGCGGTTGCCCTCGGTCTTGACGCCGGCGAAGGACACACCCTCTATAGCGATGACCGCTTTTTTGATGGCGGCGGTATCCAGTTTACGCTTATACACCAACCCCGTCGCGCCGTTTTCGCGGAGCACCGCCTCCACGCTTGCGGTATTGACGAGGCGATTCCCCTTGATAGTATAACCGTAAACGAAACTCTGCGACAAGATGACGAGCGCAAGGGTAAGAACGAATGAGATAATCAAAAAGGGACGAGAAAGCAGCGCGCGCAGAAAGGCTCGAGCGCCGAGGTAGCCTTTCTTGGTATAGTCAAAGCCGTATTCCGAGAGGACTTCCTCCACGGCGGCTGATTGACGGAAGGATACCGAGAAGCAGAGCTTCTCCCCTTCCCTATCTATCGCGTCAAGAAGAACCCCTTTTGCCAATAGGCGGTCGCACAAAAAGGCGGGGCGACGGCAGGACACGACGTAGCGGGTCTTCAAGGCATCACCTCGCCGAGATACTCTATGCAAGATATTTTACCCGAAATATATAGCTCAAAGGGGCTTGCCTTTTTCAGGGACAAATCCTTGCCGGTAATGCGGATATTGCCGCCCTTGCGCCGCACGACTACCTCCTCCGCAGAGAGGAAGGAAAGCCCTCTGTGCCCAGCCACGACGAGAGCGGTAGAACCGTAAAGAGAGAGTTCGCACGAAGCGAATCCGCCCTCCCTTTCGCCGAATATACGCTTGAGATCTTCGGGGTAAGCCATAGAAAAAAATATGTCAAAACGCAGAAAAGTATTCCGCATTTATGAGTTACATCTTAAAAATGCAAAATGCTTACGAAAAAAGTAACCTTATCCCAAATGTCTGTAGGAGATACTATGCGGAAAAACGCTTCGCGTGTTGGCACTTTTCTTTTGAAGAAAAGTACCCAAAAGAAGGTGGGGGTTGCGATTCCCCCAAACCCCTAAACGCTTTTTGTTCGGTGCTCGCTTCGCGAGGAAAAGAAGATTTGGGTGTGGTGCATCGTGACAATAACTGCATAGCAAAGTGATACGAGGAGCGCGGCTCCGTGGGTCAAAGGCTATAAAGGGGGAAATGTGCGGCGAGTCCTTTAAGGATAGTGAACAAGTACAGTTGGTGCGTTCTTTTTGTTTTTTCCACAACTGCGCGCAAAGCGTGCAACTTCACTTGCCGCAGGCAAACTTCACTGACATCGTCAACTTCACTCGGCGGAGCCGAACTTCACTTTCTTTTTTCCACAACGCACGCTTTGCGTGCTATTCACGCGCCGCAAGGTGCAATTCACGGCGATGGATATCGCCAACTCACGCCGCTATCGCGGCAATTCACCGCGTGCCGCATTCCGCATTTCAATAGTTTCCCCAAAGCTGTGCAAAAAAACAGCCCCCGAAGGGGCTGCATTTTATCAATACATTCCGTCCATGCCGCCGGCGCCGGGTGCGATGGGTGCGGGAGGTTCGGGGATATCCGCAACGAGCGACTCGGTGGTAAGGAGGGTCGCCGCGACGGAAGCCGCATTCTGGAGAGCCGTCCTCGTCACCTTGGTCGGGTCAAGGACACCTTTCTGCACGAGGTCGCAGTATTCGTCGTTCAAGGCGTCGTAGCCGTAGTTCTTGTTCTTCGACACGCCTTCCAAAACGGCGTTCGCCACCACGCTGCCCTCTTTGCCCGCGTTGACCGCGATCTGTCTGACCGGTTCCTCAAGAGCGCGGAGCACGATGGCTGCGCCCGTCTTCTCGTCCCCCTTCATGTTGTCAAGGAGAGGACGGAGAGAGGGGATGACGTTGAGGAGCGCGGTACCGCCGCCCGGGACGATGCCCTCCTCCACAGCCGCCTTGGTAGCGGCAAGCGCATCTTCGATGCGGAGTTTCTTTTCCTTCATCTCCACCTCGGTCGCCGCGCCCACTCCGATGACGCCAACGCCGCCCGAAAGCTTAGCTACGCGCTCTTGGAGTTTCTCACGGTCGTAATCGCTGGTGGTCTCCGCGATCTGCGCCTTGATGGACTGAACGCGCGCCTTGATGGCGTCCTTGTCGCCTGCGCCGCCCACGATGGTGGTATTATCCTTATCCACCTTGACCTGACGAGCGCGACCGAGCATCGAGATATCCGCCGTTTTGAGGTCGAGGCCGAGGTCCTCGGTGATGACCTGCCCGCCGGTGAGGAGAGCGATATCTTCGAGAATAGCCTTCCTGCGGTCGCCAAAGGCGGGAGCCTTGACAGCCACGCAGTTGAAGACGCCCTTGAGCTTATTGAGGATAATGGTGCTGAGCGCCTCGCCCTCGATGTCCTCGGCGATGATCAGGAGCTTTGCTCCTGCCTTATAGACGAGCTCGATGATGGGGAGGATCTCCTGCACCGAGGAGAGCTTCTTATCCGTGATAAGAATGTAGGGGTCGTCGAGGACCGCCTGCATCTTGTCGGGGTCGGTGATGAGGTAGGGAGAGGCGTAACCGCGGTCGAACTGCATACCTTCCACGACGGTGAGCTCGGTCTTCATGGTCTTGCCCTCGTCGATGGTAATGACGCCGTCGGTGCCCACCTTCTCCATCGCGTCGCTGATGAGCTCGCCGATGGTATCGTCCTCTGCCGAGATGCTGGCGACCTGCGCGATATTCTTCTTGCCCGAGATGGGTACGGAGAGCTTTCTGAGCTCCTCCACCGCAGCCTCGGTCATCGCCATGATGCCCTTCTTCAAAATGATGGGGTTAGCGCCCGCGGCAACGTTCCTGACGCCTTCGCGAACGATAGCCTGCGCAAGAACCGCCGCAGTGGTGGTGCCGTCGCCCGCCACGTCGTTGGTCTTGACGGATACTTCGCGGATGAGCTGCGCGCCCATATTCTCAAAGGGATCCTTGAGCTCGATCTCCTTGGCGATGGTC
>DFEQ01000018.1 GCA_002368735.1 Christensenella sp. UBA3798 | reverse complement strand
TCTGTCTGCCGCGCATCCTGATGACCACGCGCACTTTGTCCCCGTCTGCGATGAAGCCGTTTGCCTTTTTTGCCTTTACGTTGATGTCACCGACGTCTATCACGATACTGAGCTGGACTTCCTTGATTTTGACGATCTTTTGATTCTTCTTGGCTTCCTTCTCCTTCTTGATAGAGTCGAAGCGGAATTTATCGTAGTCCATAAGCTTGCAGATGGGCGGCGTGGACTGAGGGGCGATCTTTACAAGATCGAGCCCTTGCTCGTCGGCGATCTTCTGCGCGTCGTATGCGCTCATCACGCCGAGGTTCTTGCCCTCTTGGTCAATGAGTGTGACCTGTCTGTCACGGATCTGCTCGTTGATTTGATAGTCTTTGATAACGACATCCTCCTATAAAAGAAAATTGGGCAGAAGAACTGCCCAAAAATACCTTACGAGATATTTAAGAAACCCTGTGCAACCGACTGCTCGGGTGAGAAACAGTTCTACTTCGTGCTTTATAGTATCACCGCGCCCGCTTACTGTCAAGCGTTTTGGTGACTATTTCAAGATTTTTTCTCTGACGTCCTTCGCGAGCTTTTCGATGAATGCGTCCGCCGTCATTGCGCCGAGATCGCCGTCGGAGCGATGTCTGACGCTGACCGTGCCGTTCTCCTTCTCCTTATCGCCGATGATGACCATATAGGGGACCTTCTGGAGCTGCGCTTCGCGGATCTTATAGCCCACCTTCTCGCTTCTCGTATCGGACTCCGCGCGGAAGCCGAGCTGTTGGAGTTTCTCGGTAAAGGCGATGACGTCCTCCGCCGTCCTATCCGTCAAACTGATGACCTTGACCTGCACGGGGGCTATCCAAGCGGGGAATGCGCCCGCATACTTCTCGATAAGCATCGCCAGAGTACGCTCGTAGCAACCGATGCTGCTGCGATGGACGATGTAGGGAGTCTTCTTGACGCCGTTCTCGTCAACGTAGGTCATCTCAAAGCGCGCCGCGCTCGCAAAGTCTATCTGGATGGTGATGATGGTATCTTCCTTGCCGTAGACGTTCTTTGCCTGCACGTCGAGTTTGGGTCCGTAGAAGGCGGCTTCACCCACTGCCTCGACATAGTCGAGACCGAGGTGATCCAATATCTCCTTCATCATTTTTTCCGTCCTCTCCCATTCGGCGGGATTGTCGATATACTTATCGGTGTTCTTGGGATCCCACTTGCTGAAACGGAAGGTCACGTCGTTGCGAAGCCCGAGGCAATTGAGGAAATAGTAGGAAAGATCCAAGCACCTCTTGAACTCCCCTTCGACCTGCTCCGGAGTACAAATGATGTGTCCGTCCGAAAGCGTGAATTGTCTGACGCGGATCAAACCGTGCATCTCACCCGAAGCCTCGTTACGGAACAAAGTAGCCGTCTCCGCATAGCGGCACGGAAGGTCGCGGTAACTCTTGATACCGTTCTTATAGATCTGATACTGGAAGGGGCACGTCATCGGGCGAAGCGCCAAGACCTCCTCGTCCTTCTCCTCGTCGCCGATCACGAACATCTTGTCGCGATAGTGATCCCAGTGCCCCGAGATCTTGTAAAGATCGTTCTTTGCCATCGCGGGCGTCCTTGTGATCATAAAGCCGCGACGCTCCTCTTCATCCTCCACGAAACGAGTGAGGATCTGCATCATCTTTGCACCCTTGGGCATCAGAAGAGGGAGCCCCTGTCCGATGGGATCCGCCGTCATAAAGAGTTCAAGGTCGCGACCGAGCTTATTGTGATCGCGCTTCTTGGCTTCTTCCAACTTCAAAAGATATTCGTCAAGCGCCGCTTTCTTATCAAACGCCACGCCGTAGATGCGGGTGAGCATCTTTTTCTTTGCGTCGCCACGCCAATAGGCGCCCGTGATGCTGGTGAGCTTCACCGCCTTGATAACGCCTGTGCTCTTGAGGTGAGGACCGACGCACATATCCACGAAGTCGCCTTGGTGATAAAAGCTGATCTCCGCGCCCTTGGGAAGCTCCGAGATCATCTCGAGCTTATAGGGTTCGCCGAGCTTACGCATCAAAGAGGTAGCGCTCTTACGAGGCAACACTTCCCTCGTGATGGGGAGATTTGCCTTGATGATGCGTTGCATCTCCTCCTCGATCTTGGCAAGGTCGTCCATCGTGGGCGGAGTGATATATTCGATATCATAGTAGAAGCCGGTGTCGATGGCGGGACCGATGGCGAGTTTTGCGGTCGGATAGATGCTCTTGACCGCCTGCGCCATCACGTGTGCGGCGGTGTGATTGTAGATGTGCTGCCCTTCTTGATCCTTAAAAGTCAAGATCTGCACCTCTGCATCCTTGTCCACCACGTAGGAAAGGTCGACGGGGACGCCGTTCACCTTGCCCGCGAGAGCGGCACGATGCAGTCCTTCGCCGATATCCGCGGCGATTTGCTCCACCGTAACGGGAGAATCGTATTCCTTGATAGAATCTCTCAAAAATATCTTCATATATTCCTCCTTTCGGCACATCGGTGCCTGTGCGTTATTATAAAAAAGCCCTTACGCGTCTAAACGCATAAGGACGACTGTCGCCGCGGTTCCACCTTATTTGAGCAATACTGCCCCGCTTTATATTAGAACGATCGCCGAACGGTGGTACCACAACGCGGCAAACGCTTCGCTCTCAGCAAATGCGAAACTCTCTGGGGTTTGCTTGTGCGGTGTGACATGTCCGTTCCATGTCTTGGTGCCGAAGGCGGGACTCGAACCCGCACGGAGTTACCTCCGAGGGATTTTAAGTCCCTTGCGTCTACCATTCCGCCACTTCGGCTCTAATTGGAGGCACCACCCAGACTCGGACTGGGGAATAAAGGTTTTGCAGACCTCTGCCTTACCACTTGGCTATGGTGCCATAACGCTATATAATATGTTTCGCACGCGAGGGGCGTCACATATCGTCGCCGTTGTTGCCGCTGACGCGGCTTTTGGGAGCGGGAGTCCTGTGCCCTTTTGCACGGGAACCTGCGCTTCGCTCCGGTGCGGCCCCTGCGGGTCTCAGCTGCTACCGCATCTGCTGCTACGCAGTCGAATCCCTAATAGGTCGTTCATTGGAGCGGGAGACGGGATTCGGACCCGCGACATTTGCCTTGGCAAGGCAACGCTCTACCACTGAGCCACTCCCGCGCGAATGCTCTATTACTATATCAAATTACAACGGCTTTTGCAACCGTTTTTTCGAAAAAAGTTACTCCGCCGACAAAATATAGAAGGAATGCGGTTGATTTCCTTCATATACTATCACTTCGAGATCGGGACATGTCTCCTCGAGCCATTCGGTGAGCGCCTCGGTATCCGCCATTGTCATTCCTTCCCCGTAATACACGTTGAGAACGTCCTTTTTGTCAAAACCCATTTTTTTGACTAGGTCAACGGTCACTGCGGTAACGTCAGAGCCTTTTACGAGTATCTTTTTATCCGAAAGCCCGATGATATCCCCCTTCTTTAAAGAGAGACCGTCCATCTTGGTATTCCTGACCGCAGTGGTCACCTGCGCGCAAGTAACGGCGGCGAAAGCCTCCTTCATACTCTTTACGTTGTCCTCGAAGGAAGCGATGGGGTCAAAGGCGATGACGGCGGCGATGCCCGCGGCAACGCTCTCGGTGGGGATAACGACGGCGTCGCGCGAAGCGATATCCTTCGCCTTCTCCGCTGCGAGAATAATATTTTTGTTGTTGGGAAGCACGATGACGTGGTCGGCGTTGACGCGATTGATGGCGGAAAGTATCTCATTGACGCTGGGGTTCATGGTCTGCCCCCCTTCTACGATGATATCCACGCTCAAGTCGCGGAATATCTTTTTGATACCGCTTCCCGCGCACACGGCGACCATACCGATGGGCTTCTTGGTGCGCTCAAGCTCCTCTTTTATCTTGCGGTTCTGCTCGAGCATATTCTCCACCTTTACCCTATCGAGCTCACCCAGTTCCAGCGCATACGAGAGAGCCTTCCCCGGCTGATTGGTGTGTACGTGCACCTTGATGAGGTCCAAGTCGCCGATACATATCAAGCTGTTTCCGAGTTTGGACAGCTTATCGCGCAGTTTGTCTATATCCGTCGCCGTCGCGTTGGGACGGAGGTTCTTGACAAAAAACTCGGTGCAATACGCAAATTCGATATCGTCCAGGTCGTGAACGTCGGCGGCAAAGATCTTTTCGTCCTCCGAAACGGACACTTCTGCGGCGACGGCTTTCTTGGGTATTTCCTTCCCTTCAATGACCATCGAAAAGGCTTCAAAAACGCAGATCAGTCCGATGCCGCCCGCGTCCACCACGCCCGCCTTTTTAAGGACGGGGAGCATGTTGGGAGTATCCGCCAAGACCAGGCGACCTCTTTCAAGGATGGTGGTGAGCAACGGCTCAAAAGCAGCGCCGCTCCCCTTTGCGGCACGCACCGAACTCTCCGCGATTTCGCGCATGACGGTCAGAATGGTGCCTTCCTTGGGCTGATTGACGGCGCCGTAGGCAATGCGGGCGCTCTCCGAAAGAGCCTTGGAAAATACCTTCGGGGTCAAGTCCTCTTTGAGAGAGGAGATAACGTCCGCAAATCCCTTGTATATCTGCGAAAGGATAACGCCGCTGTTGCCCCTTGCGCCGCGAAGAGAAGCCGCGGTCAAGACGGAAGCCAACTTGGCAAAAGTGAGGTCCCCCTCGGGAATGGCGGCAAGCTCTGTGGCTGCGGTCTGCGCCGTCAGGCACATATTGGTGCCGGTATCCCCATCCGGAACGGGGAAAACGTTGTGCGCGTTTATCTCTTCCTCGTGCACTGCCAAATTGGCGGCAGCGGCAAGAAACATCTCGCGCAAAGTAGTAACGTTGATACTTTTAGTCATACTCTATTACCTCGTGCCGACGACGTGTACCGTAACGCTCTTGACCAGCATACCGGTAAACCTCTCGACGGAATACGTCACGACGGAGCGAAGCGAATCGATGACCGTCTCCTCTCGGACGCCTTTTTTCAGAATAACGTTTAAGGATATATAGATGCGATTGTCCTCGGTGAGGACGCTCACGCCGCGGGTATCATGACGTCCCTTGAAGAAGGAAACCATCTTGTCCCAAACGCTTTTTGCCACGAGGGCTACCACCCCGTAACATTCCTCGGCGGCGTGCAGAGCGCACAGAGCGACGGCTTGGTCCGAAACGAATATCTTTCCGTATTTGTTGGACGTCGTGACCGCCATATACCCTTCTACCCCCTTTATCCTTCACTATATAATAAATTATTGGTAAATAATTTGCAACTAATTTTCAAAATTACCGCAAAACGGTTGCAAAGACAAAAAAATCGTGATATATTGATATGGTCGTGAACGAGACCCCGCGTCTTTTTCATTCTAAACGAGATAAGTTACGGGAGGTAATAGATATATGTCGAGAGTTTGCAGCGTATGCGGAAAGAGCAAGATGAGCGGTAACACCGTCAGCCACAGCAATCGCAAGGCTCCCACGCACTGGAATGCGAATATCCAAAAGGTATCCGTCGTCGACGAAAAAGGCACGGTATCCAAGCAGTATGTTTGCACCAGATGCCTGAGAAACGGCGCCGTGAAGAGAAAGAGCGCTAACTGATAGCCATTTCCCTTGTTTTAAAAAAAGAAGCGTAAGTACCCACTTACGCTTTTTTGTTATTCAAACCGCAAAAGTATCTCAATACTGCCCGAATGAAAGCGGGCGGACGAAAACATATCATTCGCAAACGGCGCACCTCCTTACCTAAATGAATGTATCAGAAGTATGCCCTCCCCTTTCGTAGCGACGAAAACCTTATCCGCGACGCACTCGTTGGAGAGTCCGCGGGTATCGCTTCGGGTCAAGGTCACACCCTCTGCCGGGTATTTGAGCCCCGTCGCCTTTATTATATGCGCACTTTCGCCGAATGGTACGATGGACAAGGTATCCCCGATGGTGGCGGGAAGCAAGAAATTGTCCGCGGAATAATAGATATCGCTTTTATCGCCGCGGATCACCGCCTTGACGCCCAAATCACTCGCTATCTTTAACAGATGCAGATTATAAAGAAAATGGTCGGGGCGTCCCCCCATCGCGCCGTAGATATCGAGCGACTCTATACCTCGAAGCGCCGCAACTCTCACGCCGAGTTCACCGTCCGAGAAGTCCTTTTCGACAGGGACGTCCACGTGTTCCACCCCCTGCGGTATCATCCCGAGGCTGTCGTGATCCCCGACGAGGAGGTCGGGCTTTATCCCCCTTTCCACTGCACGGAGATAGCCTGCGTCGGCGGCGATAACGAAGGAAGAGCCCAAAAACCGCGTAAAGGGCTGTGAAAGTATCAAAGCGCCCTTTTTCATCCTCTCATCACGCGGATGGCGCGAGCGGGGTCATCCGCTTTAAAGGTGGCGCTCCCCGCAACGAGCACCGTAATGCCGAGGGTGCGGAAGCGCTCCGCATTTCCTTCCGTCACTCCGCCGTCCAGCTCCAAAAGGATATCGCGCCCGCTCTCGTCTATCTTCTTACGAAAGAGCACGATATTATCCGATACGCTTTCGATATAGGACTGACCGCCAAAGCCCGGGAACACACCCATCAGCACGATCATATCCACGAGGTCTATATAAGGCTCGACGAGGGAGTAGTCTTTATCGGGGTTGACGACCAAACCGCACTTCTTCCCTTTCGCTTTTATCTTCAGGAGGGCATCCCGCGCGTCCTTGCTCGCCTCGGGATGGAAGGTGACGATATCCGCGCCCGCATCGCAGAAGCGCTCGACGTACTTTTCGGGCTCGGTTATCATGAGGTGCACGTCGAGGGGCAATTT
Organism: Christensenella sp. UBA3798; assembly: GCA_002368735.1. GTDB lineage: Bacteria > Bacillota > Clostridia > Christensenellales > CAG-1252 > CAG-1252. Next base: position 7,200 of record DFEQ01000018.1, on the reverse strand, counting down.
CGTATAGGGGCGTATCGCCTTGATCATGGGCATGCCGAAAGTGATGTTGGGCACGAATACCCCGTCCATCACGTCACAGTGTACGAGGTCTGCTCCCCACTTTTCCACGTTCATGACGGTTTCGCCCATTTTGGCGAAATCCCCGGAAAGAATAGACGGTGCGATACTGCATTTACTCATAAGTGCCTCCTAATCGTTTTTCTTGATATATTTTGCGCGGAGCTGTCCGCAAGCGCCCTCGATATCGGCGCCCATCGTGCGACGAACCGTGACGGCGACGCCCGCCTTTTCCAGCATAGAGGAAAAGCGATACGCCTCTTTGCGCGAAGTGCCCGTCAAGCCGCGTTCTTTGACGTAGTTGAGAACGATGAGATTGACGATGCAGGGAAAGCCTTTCACGCGCGAAATGAGCGCTTCGGCGTCCTCTTTGCCGTCGTTGACCCCTTTTATTAAGGAATACTCGAATACGACGCGTCGTTTCGTGCGCTCGAAAAAGCGTTTCGCCGCCTCGATGACCTTATCCACACCGTACTTTTTATTGACGGGCATGATGGTGGAGCGCACTTCATCCCTCGCCGCGTGGAGCGAGAAGGTCATCGTGATGGGAATATCCTCCTCGAGAAAGCGGTCGAAAGCGTCTATCAAGCCGCAGGTGGAAAGCGAGATATTACGATAGCTGATATTCAGTCCTTTTTCGGCGTTGACGAGGCGCAGGAATTTTACGGTATTATCGTAGTTATCCAAGGGTTCGCCGCTACCCATCAGCACCACGTTGGTTATCTTTCGCTCGCTCAAATCTCCGCCGTCGTAGCGGTTGGCGGCAATGACTTCGCCGAGTATCTCACCCGCCGTTAAGTTGCGCTTCAAACCTTCGAGTCCCGAGGCGCAAAAGGCGCAATTCATGCGGCACCCCACCTGCGTGGAGATGCAAAGAGTGTTGCCGTACTTATAGCGCATCAGCACCCCTTCCACGATGTTGCCGTCCGTGAGCTCGTAGAGAAACTTGACCGTTCCGTCGATCTTGGATACGTAGCTTTCGATTATCTTTACGCCGCAAGCAACGTAGCCGTCCGCCTGTAAGCGCTCCTTAAAAGCCTTGCCGATATTGCTCATTTCGGCATAGTCTTTGCCTGCATATAGACTCAGATACAGCTGTTCCGCGCGAAAAGACGGTTCCCCGTAGGATGCCGTCAACTGCTTTAATTCTTCGAGCGAAAGGTCTGTTAAAAGCTTCATTTCTTCCTCAATATGGCGCAGTAATAGGACTCGCCTCCCCCCTTGACGGGGTCGGTATGCTTTTCTTTTTCCAAAGTGAAACGCGAATTATGCGATAAAAGCATACGCACGACATTTTCGTCCTCGGAAGGCAGGTCGGAGCAAGTGGCGTATGCAAGCACCCCGCCCGCCTTGACGTACTCTGCGGCGACCGAGATAAGCTGCTTTTGCAATTTGATGATCTCTTCCACGTCCTTCTCCGTCCTATGCAGAACGACGTCGCCGTTGGTAGCAAGCGAGCCGAAGCCCGAGCAAGGCGCGTCGAGTAGAACGAGCGAGAACTTCTCTTTCCATTCGGGGATAAGTTCGCGAGCGTCGAGAAGGATAGTGGATATCTTCTTTGCGTTGAACTTCTGCGCGTAATCGTTGATCAACTTTACGCGATGGATATATTGGTCGCAAGAGACCACTTTCGCATCGAACTTTTCGGAAAGATAAACGCTCTTCCCTCCGGGAGCGGCGCACAGGTCGAGTATCAAACCGCCCTCGTAGGGGATGGTTTCACACACCTCGATACTGCTCCAAGACATCACGGTAGCCTTCCCCTCCATATACAGCTCGGGCCACATACACGTCCCGTTGATATAGAAGCCGTGTTCCGTTTCTTCATAGACGCAGCCCCTCTCCTCCAGCTCCTTCCTGAGGGAGTCTTTTCCGAAGGAGCGAGCGGGACGAATGTGTCCGTGCTCGGTCTTGACGGTCAAGAGGCGCTTCTCCGCCTCCTCTATCCCCAGCTCGACGATATACCTTTTGACCTGCCAAAGGGGACGATTCGCCCTGACGGCGAGGTTCTCGACGGGGTCCTCGGGATATAGCGCGCGACCTTCTTTGATATAGCGGCGCAGTACGGCGTTCACAAAGCCGCATAGTCCCTGCTTCCCCAAACTTTTCGTCATCTCTATCACGTCGTTGACAGCGGCGTACTCGGGCATATCAAAAACGTCGAGCAGCGCCATTCCTATCTTTAAGATTATCTTTGCCGAAGTCTTGGGTGCGCGGTCCGTCAAGCGTGAAATGCGATACTCCGCCAAAAAATCCCTTTCAACAACGGAATGTATCAAGCGAAAGCTCTTGGGGTCTACGCCGGATCCGGGCAGATAGCGCTTGGTCGCTTCGCTTATCCAGCTCCCCTTCAAATAGATATCCGAAAGTGCGTAATATACGGCGGTATTTATCATCTGATGCTCCTTTCGATGATACTCCTATGCCCCATAAGGTATTCACGCCCCGACATCTGCTTTTTGCCCTCTGCCTGGACGACCGACAAACGGAGAGCGCCCTCCGACAGGTTTAGGTACAATTCGCCGTTCTCGGCGTAAAAGGTGCCGCTCTCCCCCTTCTTTGCCGCCGCCTCAACGTGAAAGATGCGCAATCGCTCCTCCCCTATCGTGACGAAGGCTACGGGCCACGGCGTATAGGCGCGAACCATATTCATCGCCTGCCCTGCGGTGACGGAAGAGGTTATCTCGGCATCCGCTTTTTCTATCATCTTACAAAAAGTGGCTTGTGAGCTATCCTGCGGCGTATAGGTTATTTCGCCCTTTTCCAGAAGGTCCAGCGCCTCCAGGATGCCCTCCGCGCCGAGAGCCGCGATCTTATCAAAGAGAGTGCCCGCATTATCCTCGGGAAGGATGGGGAGCTCCTTTTTCAAGATGATATCGCCGCTATCCACCTCGTAGGCGGTGCGCATGATGGTGACGCCCGTAACAGTGTCTCCGTTCAGCAAGCACGACTGAATGGGGCTGGCGCCGCGATACTTTGGGAGAAGTGAGCCGTGTACGTTAAAAACGCCGAAACGCGGTATCGTCAAAAGTTCACGCGATAGTATCTGTCCGAAGGCAGCCGTGACCATCACGTCGGGCGCGAGCGAACGGACGAGCTCCACCCCTTCCTTGCGAAGAGATGCGAATTGATAGACGGGGAGCCCCATCTTCTGCGCTTCCACCTTTACGGCAGGCGGGGTCATTACGAGGCGCTTACCCTGCTTATCCGGCTGAGTGATCACGCCGATGATATCATGGCGCGAGGAAAGTATCGCCCTGAGCGACGGGATGGCGAAATCGGGTGTGCCGAGGAACAATACTCTCATGGTTTCTCCTTATTTCTTCTTGGGCACTTTGACCTCTTTGTCGTAAAAGAGGATGCCGCTCAAATGGTCTATCTCGTGCGAGGCAACGACGGCGTTAAAACCTGAGAGAACCCTCTCCTTCTTCTCGCCGAAGCGGTCTTGATATGTGACCGTTATCGTCTCGGGACGAAGGACGTCGCAACGCTTACCGGGGACGGAAAGGCACCCTTCGGGGCCTACCTGTTTGCCTTTCTTTGCGATGATAACGGGGTTTATCATCTCAAATATTTCCCCTTCTTCCTGTCCTTCTACTTCAAGCTCGCATATCACCGCCTGACGAAGGATACCCACCTGCGGCGCAGCGATTCCAACGCCGTTTGCTGCGATCATGGTCTCGAGCATATCGTCCAAGAGGATATGCAGTTTGGCGTCAAAGTTTTCCACGGGTCTCGACTTCTTTCTCAGCAGGGGTTCGCCGTCCTTTACGATATCACGTACAGCCATCTTTTTTCTCCTTTTCTCAATTCATATTCTGCGGATTGATCTCCACGAATACGCTAACGTTTTTCTTATCTTCCGCATTCACGATCTCGTAGACGTGAAAGAGGGTGTCTGTTTCTTCCGGTCTCGTCAGTCGCATGATGATCTGATAGCGGTATTTGCCTTCGATCTTCTTGACCGGTGACTTCATCCCCGATACCGCGACGAAGCGCTCGGGGTGCTCCTTTTGATACGCGCGTATCTTGGCGAGCATCGACTTGGTCACGCCGAGGGCGCGTTCCTCATCCTCGCTTGACGAAAGCACACGTACTATCTTGGTGAAGGGCGGGAAGTTCGTTACTTCGCGGATATTGATCTCCTTGCGAAAGAACCCTTCGTAATCGTTATCCCGCGCGTAAGCAAAGACGTAGTGGCGGGGGGAATAGGTTTGGAGTACCACGACCCCGGGCTTATCCGCTCTGCCTGCCCTGCCGCTCATCTGCGTGACGAGCTGGAAGGTGCGCTCGGCGCTGTGATAATCCTCGTAATAGAGGCTCATATCGGCGTCCAAAATGCCTACCAAGGTCACGTTGGGAAAGTCGTGCCCTTTGACTATCATCTGGGTGCCGACGAGGATATCCGCCTCCCCCATACGGAACGCCGAGAGGATCTCGTCGTAACTACCCTTTTTGCGGGTGGTGTCTTTATCCATGCGGAGGGTGCGTGCCGAGGGAAATAGTCGGTGTATCTCCTCGATGACCCTTTCGGTACCGACCCTGCCGAGGCGCATATCGCTCTCGCCGCAAGCGGGGCACTTATCGGGGACGACGTATGGTCTGCCGCAATAGTGGCATTTGAGGAGATTGTCCTCTTTATGCCAGGTCAACGACACGTCGCAATCTTCGCACTTCATGACCTTGCCGCACTTTTTGCATATCATAAAGGAAGCAAAGCCGCGACGATTGAGGAAGATCATACTTTGGTTGCCGTCTTTGAGGGTTCGCCCGAGCCTGTCCACCAGTTCGGCGGAAAGGATGCCGTTATTGCCCGAACGTATCTCCAAGCACATATCCACGACGCGCACTTCGGGCATACTCGTGCCGTTTACGCGGCTCCGCAGAGTGATGAGCCCGATCTCGCCGTCCTTAGCTCTACGGAAGGTATCCAAGGAGGGGGTCGCGCTGCCGAGCACGAGCTTGGCGCCGTTGTAGGCGCGGCGGATCTCCGCCACCTCGCACGTCACGTAACGAGGGTTATTCTCGCTGATATAACTGCCGTCGTGCTCTTCGTCGATGATGATGATGCCGACGTTCTTCAAGGGAGCGAAGACTGCGGAACGAGCGCCTATCGCGATAACGGCGTCACCGCGCAGAAGGCGCACCCACTCGTCGTATCTTTCGCCGTCCGAAAGTCCGCTGTGCAGGACAGCCACCTTGTCGCCGAAGCGAGCGCGGAAGCGCCCCATCATCTGCGGAGTCAGGGATATCTCGGGGACGAGCATGATAGCCGTCTTTCCCTCGGATAAGACCTCTTCGATACACTTCAAGTAGATCTCGGTCTTTCCGCTGCCCGTCACGCCGAAAAGTAGGTTGATATCCTTGTCGCCGTGCATGATGCTTTGTACTGCCGCCGCCTGTTCGTCGTTCAGGGTGACCACCTTATCCGCGACCGGTTTTAACTGCGGTCTTCTGCGTTTGGTGACTTCGGACACCTTGACGAGCCCTTTTTCGGCAAGAGCGGCAATGGCGGAAAAGCCGTATTGCTCCCCGAGGATAGCCGCCCACTCGCCTCCCCCCGCAAGCACGGACAGGATGGCGCGCTGATTGACGGCGTTCGCTTTCAAGGTGGAAAGAGCGCTCTCAAAACTCACGTTTTCCGCCAAGGTGACGAAGTGGCGCTTAACTTCCCGGACCCTACCGCCCCGCATCATCGCGGGGATAAAGAGGCGAAGGACGTCCACGAGGCGCAGATTGTTCTCGCGGCACATACGCCACATCAAATCTATCATCTCGGGAAGGATGGGGGTGAAAGCGTCAAGCTTCGCCGTGATGGGCTTTAAGGGATGCGTCGTGTCCGCCTTATCCTTCATACGAACGATAAACCCTTCGGTGTGTTGTCTGCCGAAGGGTACTTTTACGCGGTCGCCTACCTGAAGCGCAAGGTCGGGCGGCACGATATAATCGAATATTTTATCAATTTCACTCGTGGAGATGTCGACGATGACTTCGGCGATCATAGTTTTTTCAGATAGTCGAGTATCGCGTCCGCGACCTCGATCTTGGGCATCTTGTCATAGGGAGTTGCCGCACCCGACTTGTCGATGATGGTCACGATATTCGTGTCGGTATCAAAGCCGGCGCCCTCCTTGGTCACGTCGTTTGCCACAACGAGGTCGGCGCCCTTCTTGAGGAGCTTGCCTTTGGCGTTTTCAAGAAGGTGGTCTGTCTCGGCGCTGAAGATGACGAGTTTGGCGTCTTCCCGCTTCATCCTTCCCACCGCCGCGGCGATGTCCTCGGTCTTCCTAAGTTCGAGGGTCAAACTGTCCGACTTCACCTTGCTGTCGTATTTCGTCACGGGGGTATAGTCGGCGGGAGCCGCCGCCATCACGATATAATCCATATCGGGAACGCGACTTGTCACCGCGAGGAACATATCGTGGGTGGACATGGCAGAACAGGTTTCGGCAAGGTTATCGGGGATACGCGCGGTCATCTTGCCTGCGACGAGGGTAACTATAGCACCCCTATCCGCAAAGCGCTCCGCGATCGCCGCGCCCATCTTGCCGCTGCTGTGATTGGACAAGAAGCGCACGCCGTCTATATCCTCCACCGTGGCGCCCGCGGTCACGAGCACCCTCTTCCCGGCGTAGTCGAGATTCATATTGAGCGACTTGACGACCTCTTCTACGATGTCGTCCGGTTCCGCCATCTTGCCGAGCCCTACGTCGCCGCAAGCGAGCCTGCCCGTAACGGGGCTGACGATGGTGGCGCCCGTCGAGGCGACCTTACTCAGGTTCTCTTGAAATACGGCGTCCTCGTACATTGCCGTATTCATCGCCGGACAGATGATCTTGGGCGCTTTGGACGCGAGATACGTCGTGGTGAGCATATCGTCCGCGATCCCGTGCGCTATCTTACCGACAAAATTCGCCGTCGCGGGTGCGACGACGACGACCTCACAGCTCTTGGCAAGGGATACGTGCTCCACCTCCCACTCTCTGTCCCGACGGAACATACTATTCACGACGGGATTGTGCGAGAGCGTCTCGAAGGTCATGGCGGAGACAAACTCCTTGGCGTGTTCGGTCATAAGGACGTGAACGTCACATCCTTTTTTGACGAGCGCGCTGACGAGGTAACAGGATTTATAGGCGGCGA
>DFEQ01000053.1 GCA_002368735.1 Christensenella sp. UBA3798 | reverse complement strand
TATTCTCCACAAAGCCGATGACGGGCACCTTCAGCAGCTCGGTCATCTTCACCGCCTTCTTGACGATCATCTCCACGAGGTCCTGCGGAGTAGTCACCACGATGACGCCGTCGAGCGGAAGGGACTGCATAACGGTGAGAGGTACGTCGCCCGTGCCGGGAGGCATATCTACAAACATATAGTCCACGTCCTTCCATATCACCTGCGACCAAAAGTTCTTTACCATACCTGCGAGCACGGGACCGCGCCACACGACGGGGTCGGTCTCATTTTCGAGGAGAAAATTGATACTCATGATCTGCGTGCCGAAAGCGCTCTCCAGGGGAAGGATCCCGCTCTCGTCGCCGAAAGCCGCTCCGCTCACACCGAAGGCGCGGGGAATGGATGGACCGGTGATATCGGCGTCGAGGATCGCCGCACGATAGCCGCGGCGCTGCATAGCGACAGCCATCAAGGAGGTCACGAGGGACTTCCCGACGCCGCCCTTACCGCTGATGACGCCGATGACCTTCTTAACGCGCGAAAGCTCGTGCAAGCGTTCCTTTTCGATACCGCCATTCCCGTCCGCGCACTTCTCGGCGCAACTGTCGCAATTATGATCGCAAGCCATACATACACCTCGCAAATTGATGGGGATATTGTACCACGTCTCGCGCGCGATGTCAATCTCCGTGAGGGATAAGAAAAAAGGAGGAACAAACGGTTCCTCCGCATTTTTCCGTAAAAATGACTTTTTCGTCACTCGGGCTTGTCCTCTTGAATCGCCGCGGCGTTTTTCCTCGAGGCGAGGAAGGCTTTGGTCCTCTCGCTCTTTGGGCTGCCGAAGACCTCCTCGGGAGTGCCCGCCTCCTCGATGACGCCGTCCGCCATATAGATGACCTTGTCCGCGACGTCACGCGCAAACTCCATCTCGTGCGTGACCACGATCATGGTGGTGGAGCTGTCCTTGAGCTCACGAATGACCTTGAGGACCTCCCCCGTCAGTTCGGGATCGAGGGCGCTCGTCGGCTCGTCAAAGCAGAGGATATCGGGGTTCATCACGAGGGCGCGAGCGATAGCGACGCGTTGTTGCTGTCCGCCCGAGAGCTCGCAGGGATAACTATCCTTCTTCTCGATGAGTCCCACGCGCTTGAGGGTGGCAAGCGCCTTTTCGCGGATCGCGGCGTAGGCGTCGCTTTTTTCAAAGCGCCATCTCTCCATAAAGGAGAGCTCAGACTTTGCCTGCAGGACGGGCGCGAGCATCAAATTGCCCATCACAGACTTATGCGGGAAAAGGTTGAAGTTTTGAAAGACGAGACCAAAGTGTAAGCGCTGTTTCCTGAGGCGCTTATCGTCGTTCTTGAGCTTTTTCTTCGCGCTACTTTCCGCTACGCCGTCATACAGCACTTCGCCGTTGACCGAGATCGTCCCTTCATCCGCAAACTCGAGGAAATTCAAGCAACGCAGGAGGGTGGTCTTGCCGCTGCCCGACGAACCGATGATGGCGATGACCTCCCCCTTCTCAAGCGAAAAGTCGATGCCCTTCAATACGTTCGTGGAGCCGAATGATTTTTTGATACCTTTTACTTCCAGTATAGCCATAGCCGCCACCTCACACCTTGTAGTAGCTCAGTTTCTTTTCGATAAAACCGAAGAGGAGCGTGAGCAGACCGTTAAAGATCAAGTAGAACGCACCCGCATAGAAGAGCGGCCAAATGAGCGCCTTCAAGGAGAGGATGGTCTCGGCGGCAAAGACGATGTCGATGACCGCGATGACGCGCGCGAGCGAAGTATCCTTGACGAGAGTGATTATCTCGTTGCTCATCGGGGGAACGATGCGCTTGACGACCTGCGGCAGAACGACGTGAAAGAAGGTCTGTCCCTTGGTCATGCCAAGCACGGCGCACGCCTCGTACTGCCCTTTGCTGATGCTCTCGATGCCGCCCCTGTAGATCTCGGAGAAATAGCAGGCGTAGTTGATGACGAAAGCGACGAGCGCCGCCACGAACCTACCGTTTGCAAACTGCGAAAAGATGGGATTGTCAAAGAGCATCCCCGGCACGTAGAAGACGACGAAGAGTTGGAGCATCAGCGGCGTGCCGCGAATGATCCACACGAAAGCCCTCGTCAGATAGCGGAGGGGCTTAAACTTCGTCATAGAGCCGAAACAGATCAGGAGTCCCAAGGGGAGCGCAAAGACCAACGTCAAAGCAAATAACAAGCAGGTCGTTCCGAATCCGTCTAATAATTGTAACGTAACGTCGATAAATTTCACTTTTGCACCCTAAAAACAATAATTGCCCCTCAGCTATCTTGCCGCGGGGTAAATGACAAGGTGGGACGGAAGACCGTCCCACCCGCAAATAATACTATCGATTATTTGATAAGCTGACCCGCCACACCGTACTTCTCGGCGATGGTCTGAAGGGTGCCATCCGCAAGGAGCTCCTTGATGGCGCCGTTTACCTTCTCCGCCATATCGCTGCCCTTTCTGAAGCCGATGGCATACTCTTCGGGCTCAAGCGCCACAGAGGTGGCAACGGCAAGGCCTGCATAGTCGCCCTTGCCCACCATGCTGTTGGCGAGGATGACGTCCACGACGGCGAAGTCCGCGCTGCCGCTCATGACCTCGGTCAAGGCGTTGGTCTGCGCCGCACAGGGAACGATGGTCGCCTTGAGGGTCTCATCCGCAGCGGTCTCACCCGCGCTACCGGTCTCTACGGCAGCCTTCTTGCCTTCGCAATACGCGGCGGAGGTGTAGGCGCTGAGGTTGGCAGCTTTCACAACGACGCACTGCGAATTGTTGAGATAGCTCTGGGTGAACTCGATGTTCTGCTTTCTCTCGTCATTAACGGTGAAGCCGTTCCAAATGCAATCGATATACTTGGAATTGAGCTCGATCTCCTTACTGCTCCACTTGATGACCTGGAACTTCGCCTCGACGCCGAGCTTCTCGGCAACTGCCTCTGCAAACTCGGTATCGAAACCGATAAGGTCGCCGTCTTCATTGAAATAGTTCATCGGTTCATAAAGGGTGATACCGCAAACGAGGGTCTTTTTGCCGAGGATGTACTCCGCGTCGGTCTGATCCTTGGAGCAAGCGGCGAAGACCGCGATGCAGCTCACGGTGAGCACCAAAACAAGTACGATAGCTAAAATCTTTCTTTTCATTTCATTTCTCCTTTTTACCATAAAAAGTCCTCGCTCTTTCCGAGCGTGGGCTTATTATATCACGAGCAAAAACGAGTTGTAAAGCGATTTAGTGTGATAAAGTGAAAAATTTTTAAATTGATAGGAGATTTGCGGATCTCTTCTATTCGAGATCGGGACAGAAGGCGTCCACAACGGCGATGAGCTCCTCTTCCGACTCGACGCATCCCCCCATATACCAATCGCGCAATATGCCGAAGATACCGTAGCAGAAAAAGGCGACCATATAGTGGCGTTTATTCTTTTTCAAGCTCTCATTGCGCTCGACGATGACGGGGAAAAGCCTATCCAAGCCATTTTGATGGATCAATTCAAATAGTTCTCGCATAGCAAAGACGTGTCGAATAAAGGAACGCGCGCTCTCGTGCGAAACTATACTGTAATCCTTGGCATCCTCCGCACGGCGCCAAGCGTACCATTCGTGCAGAAGCAGCGATATCAAGACCTCCTCCTTGGAAGTATAATAGCGATAAAAGCTGGAGCGCCCCACTCCTGCTCGGTCGCACAGCTCGGAAATGGAAAAGTCCGCATAGGGTCTCTCCTTCATCAGTTCCACGAGTGAATTCTCAAGCGAATGCATTATCTCCGCCTTGCTCTGTCTGCTCGTACTCATCTTTCGTCCACCTTTCGTTCCTTGACAAGGAACACTTGTCTCTAATATAATAATTAATATCAAAATAAAAGTCAAGGCGGAGGAGAGAATGGACAACCTTTCGGAAAACGAAAAACAGACTATCACCGAAAGCTACGTGATAGAGACCAAGGGATTGACCAAGCGCTTCGGCGGCAAAACCGCCGTTGACCATGTGGATATGCACGTCAGAAATGGCGCCATCTACGGACTCATCGGCAAAAACGGCGCGGGCAAGACCACGGCGATGAAAATGCTCCTCGGCATCCTATCCCCTACCGAGGGAGAGATGACCCTCTTCGGCTCATCCGAGCCGGCGAAGCAAAGAAGGCGCATCGGCTCCCTGATAGAGGCGCCCGGCATCTATAATAACTGCACGGCGGAGGAGAATATGAAGCGCTTCGCCATCCTTTCGGGCGGCACGGACAAGGAGATCAACGACATTCTTGCCCTCGTGGGGCTTGCAAAAGTAGGAAACAAGAAGGCGGGGGCATTCTCATTGGGAATGAAGCAACGCCTCGGCATAGCGATAGCTCTCATCGGCTCTCCCGAACTCTTGATCCTCGACGAACCCATCAACGGGCTGGACCCCGCGGGCATCAAGGAAATACGCGACATCATCGTCAAGCTGAATAAGGAGCGCGGCGTGACATTTATGATCTCCAGCCATCTCCTTGACGAACTCGGCAAGATAGCCACCGATTACGGCATCATCAACGACGGGAAACTGGTGGAAGAGATATCCTCGTCCGAACTTGCCGCCAGGTGCCGCGACGGGCTCAGGATAGTGGTGGACGACATAGAGGGCGCCGCCGCCCTTCTGTCGGAAAACGGCTATACGGATTATAAGGTAAAGAAAAGCTCCATCGTACTCCATGAAGGGCTTGACCGCTCTGCGGACATCAACGCCCTACTCGTCAAGAAGGGCTTCCGCGTATCTGAAATCTCCGTTCACTCCAACGGCTTTGAAGCCTATTTCATCAAAAGGTTGGGACAATGATATGAAAGATCTTTTGCACCTTGAATTCCGTCGCCTGTTTCGCGCCAAATCCTTCTATATCTGCACTGCCATCGCCCTCGTGATGATCCTTATCAGCGCCGCAACCACCAAGATGCTGCTCGACGTAGCCGCAAAGGCAACCGAGGATATCGCCGAAGCCTTTGGGGGCGCAGTGCTCCAAGCACCCACCGCCTTCTCGATGTTGAAGACCGCGGCGTCCTCCTCCCTTACCACCATCCTTGCGGTGTTCCTCTCCCTCTTCGTAACGGAGGACTACTCGAGCGACACCATCAAAAACGTGTATGCCAAGGGGCATTCGCGCGATGAGGTATACTTCGCAAAGTACATTTCCGCCCTCGCGGCGAGCCTTATGATGATACTTGTCACCGCCGCCTTCTCCTTCGTTATGGGCAAAGCGCTCTTCGGCGAATTCGGAACGATGGGGGAAAACTACGTGGGTTCACTCCTCGCCGAGCTCGTCATCCTCATCGCCTACGTGACGGTCTATTTCGCCATTGCGATATCCATCAAAAAGACGGGGGCGTCCATCGCCATATCCATCATCGGTCCTCTGCTCCTGACCCTTCTTCTTTCGCTCGGCAACGCCGTGATCGACTCCGAGACCATCGACCTCTCCGAATACTGGCTGGACGGAAGGCTATCCCTTCTCCTCCCCTCGAACGTGGAGACAAAGGACATGATCCTCGGCTTTGCGCTCGGCGCCGTCTATCTCGTCGCCGCAGGCGGCGTGGGCTTCCTCATCAACCGAAAGAGCGAGAAGTAAAAAGCGACTTACCTAAAAGCGCTTGCTATGCAAGCGGCTCCCTATTCGATTCCCGCAGCTCATACACAAAAAAGCAGCCTTTTCGGACTGCTTTTTTGGTACTCCCTGCGGG
>DFEQ01000064.1 GCA_002368735.1 Christensenella sp. UBA3798 | reverse complement strand
AAAGCCCCTCGTCACATCTTGTTCGGCGCGGCGATGCCCAGGAGTGACAGCGCGTTACGTATGACCTGGCGTGCCGCGTAGGTCAGGAGAAGGCGCGCTTCTTTGACCCCTTCCTCCGCGTTCAAAATGCGGTTGTCGATATAGTATTTGTTAAACATCTCCGCAACGTCTATCGCCAGTCGGGTCACGACGCTCGGCTCCCTTTTATCTGCGGCGGCTTTGACCGCGCTCTCAAAGGAGGCGATGGCGCTGATGAGTTCGTGCGCGTTCTCGAGGGAACTAAAGTCCGCCTTCATGGGGTCGAAGTCTCCCGCCTTTTCAAGCAGGCTGTTCGCGCGCGCGTGGGTGTATTGGACGTAGGGGCAGGTCTCTCCGTCGAAGTTCAACATCTTGTCGTAACTGAAAGTGATATCCTTGATGCGGCTGCTGGACAGCGCGCCGAAGATGACGGCGCCCACGCCCACCTCTTCTGCGATCTCGTCCTTGTTGTCGAGGTCGGGGCTCTTGACGTAGATGATCTCCTTCGCCTTTTGCACGGCGGCGTCCAAGGCGTCCTCCAGATACACCACCTTGCCCTGGCGGGTGCTCATGGTACCCTCCGCGAGGGAGACCATGCCGAAGGCGATGTGCTCTAAGTCCTTTGCCCACGGCTCGCCGAGGAGCTCGATGACCTTGAATACCTGTTTGAAATGGAGGTCCTGCTGGTAGGCTACGACGTACAGGCACTTGTCGAAGTCGTAGGTCTTTTTGCGATAAAAGGCGGCGGCGAGATCGCGCGTTGCGTATAGGGTGGCGCCGTCCGAGCGCACGAGCAGGCAGGGGGGCATATCGTCGCCCACGTTGACTACTTTTGCGCCTTCCGACTCTACGAGGAGTCCCTTCTCCGCGAGGAGGTCGAGGATGGGCTGCATCTTGTCGTTATAGAAACTTTCGCCGTTGTAGCTTTCAAAGGTGATGCCCAGGCGGTCGTAGACCCTCTTCGCCTCGCGGAGCGATACCTCTTTGAACTTGGTGAAGAGATCCATGGCTTCGGGCTCGCCGTCTTCGATGTGCTTGAAATAGAGGCGACCTTGTTCGTTTAAACTCTCGTCCTTCTCCGCCTCTTCGTGGAAGCGGACGTAGAGCTTATTGAGCTCTCTGACGCCGCTCTTTTCCACGTCCATGCCGTTCCCCCACTTCTTATATGCCACGATGAGCTTGCCGAACTGGGTGCCCCAGTCGCCGAGGTGGTTGATGCCGACCACGTTGTAGCCGAGCGCCTTGAAGATGCGGGAGAGGGCGCCCCCGATCACGGTGGAGGATAGGTGCCCGATATGGAAGGGTTTGGCGATGTTGACGGAGGAATAGTCTATGCAGATGGTCTTACCTTTGCCGAGGTCGGAGTGACCGTAGTTATCCCCTTCGCGGAGAACTTTCAAAAGCGTGTCCTTCGCCATGTCCTCCCTCGAGAACTTGAAGTTCAAGTAGCCGTTCAGCGCGGTGCAGGAGAGGAGGAAGGGGGGGAGCTCCTCGGATATCTTCGCGGCAAGATCCGCCGCGATGTCCACGGGGGACCTATGGAGCGCCTTTGCGAAACGGAAGCAGGGGAGCGCCACGTCGGCATAGCCGAGGTCCTTGGGCTGCGTCAAAAGAGAGAGTATCTCCTCCTTCGTGACGCCGTCGATATGGATAAGGGAAGCTAAAAGTTCGTTATTATTCATAATTATACGTTAAAGCGGAAGAGCACGACGTCGCCGTCCTTCATCACGTAGTCCTTGCCCTCGCTGCGCACCTTGCCGTGCTCCTTGGCTACGGTGAGCGAGCCGCATTCCATCAGGTCTTCGTAGGAGACGACCTCGGCGCGGATAAAGCCCTTTTCAAAATCGGTGTGTATCTTGCCTGCGGCTTGGGGCGCTTTGGTGCCCTTCTTGATGGTCCAGGCGCGGGTCTCCTTTTCGCCCGCGGTCAGGTAGGAGATGAGCCCGAGGAGTTCGTATCCCGCCGTGATGAGCAGGGATAGGCCGCTCTCCTTGATGCCCAGCTCTTCGCGGAAGATCTCGCGGTCCTCCTTGTCGAGGGCGGAGAGCTCCGCCTCTACCTTTGCGCAGAGCACGATGACCTTGGCGCCTTCCTTCGCCGCGATCTCCTTGACCTCGGCGACGAAGCGATTGTCGGGCTTGCCGATGTCGCCCTCCGCGATGTTGGCTACGTAGATGACCTTCTTGGTGGTCAGGAGGAACAGGGAGTCGTAATACTCCCTCTCCTCGTCGGTCGCGTCGATGCTGCGACCCGACTTGCCCTCCGAAAGGTGGTTATACATCTTTTCGAGCATCTCTATTTCGGGCAGGTACTTTTTGTCGCCGCTCTTGGCGGAGGTGCGCACCTTCGCGAGGCGCTTTTCCACGCTCTCGAGGTCGGCGAGCACGAGCTCTGTGTCTATGATCTCGATGTCGTCCTTGGGGGAGATGCGCCCCTCGACGTGGGTAATATTGGGGTCTTCGTAGCAACGCACGACGTGGGTGATGGCGTCCACCTCGCGGATGTGCGAGAGGAACTTATTGCCCAAGCCTTCGCCCTTAGACGCCCCCTTTACAAGACCCGCGATATCCACGAATTCGAGGACGGCGGGGGTGACTTTCTGCGAATTATAGAGGGCGGCGAGGTCGTCCACCCGCTTATCGGGCACGGGCACGACGCCCACGTTGGGCTCGATGGTAGCAAACGGGTAATTGGCTGCCAGCGCACCGGCGCTGGTCAACGCGTTGAACAACGTAGACTTGCCCACGTTGGGCAGCCCGACGATTCCTATGGAAAGTGCCATGAGGCCTCCTTGGTGCACAAATGCAAAAGATGAACGGAAGCATTGTAGCGCACTCGCACCATCCGGGCGCGCGCTGCGCCAAAGCAGCAG